>DATJTM010000379.1:0-5998 GCA_035503395.1 Luteitalea sp. | reverse complement strand
GCCCGACGGCCGCGAGGTCGCCGGGCTCTTCGCTTTACAGGCGCATTCACCGTCATTCCCACCGTGTTCACTCTCCTCACCGCCATCCGCAGCGTCGTCGCCTACGTCTTCGTGGTGACCTACATCATCGTCATAGGCACGCCGATGCTGCTGCTGGGCATCGTCACCGGCTGGCAGACCCATCTGATCGTGCTCGGCATCACGTGCGTGCGCATCGCGATGGCGATCCTCGGCATCCGTGCCGTCGTGGCCGGTGAACAACACATCCAGTTCGGACGTGCGGCGCTGTACACGGTGAATCACGCGAGCAACGTCGAGCCGCCGATCCTGTTCGCCGTGCTGCGAGGGCTGACGCCGCGGTTGAAGGTCGTCTACAAGGCCGTGTTGCGGAAGCTGCCGATTCTCGGGCGTGGCTTCGACGTGGTCGGCTTCGTGCCGATCGAGCGTGAGAATCGCGAGCGCTCGACGCAGGCGATCGATCGCGCGGCGCGCAGCGTGCAGTCGGGCAACTCGCTGTTGATGTTCCCGGAGGGGACGCGCAGCCGCACCGGCGACCTGCTGCCGTTCAAGCGTGGCGCGTTCGTGCTGGCGATCAAGGCACAGGCGCCGGTCGTGCCCACCGCCATCCTCGGCGCCGGCCGCGCGATGCGTCCCGGCAGCCCGCTCATCTGGCCGACGACGGTTCGCGTACATTTCGGCACTCCTATCGAAACCGTCGGGCTCACACTGGACGACCGAGCGATGCTCGCCGAGCGAGTGCGGGCCGAGGTGGCGCGCCTGCTGGCCGAAGCCGCGGCGGCTGATGGCGCCCCGCTCGCTGCACCGGCGCTCGCTTCGGAGTAGCCTGTAATCAGGCGCGGGCGTCAGGCCCGGCCGCCGGGGGAGGCCACGCATGGACATCCTCATCACGCTCGGACGCACACTCGGCTTCTCGATGGCCGCCGGCGTCAACCTGTATGCGACCGTCGCCATCCTGGGGCTGGCATCGCGCTACGGATGGGTGGCGCTCCCCGAACAGTTCAGGGTCTTCGATCACGATGTCGTGATCTACTCGGCCCTCGCCTTATTCGTCATCGAATTCGTGGCCGACAAGATCCCGTGGGTCGACACGCTGTGGGATGGCGTGCACACGGCGATTCGTCCGCTCGGCGGTGCCCTGATTGCGGTCAGCACACTTGGCGATGCGAATCCGGCGATGCAGGGCATCGTGGCGCTGCTCGGCGGCGGACTCGCGGCGTCGAGTCACTTCACCAAGGCCGGTACGCGCGTCACTGTGAACGCCAGCCCGGAGCCGTTCTCCAACTGGCTCCTGAGCCTCACCGAAGATGCGTTCGTCTTCGCGCTCGCGGCGCTTGCCCTGAAGTTCCCGCTGTTGGCACTCGCGGTGGTGGTGCTGGCGTTCGTGATGTGTGTGGCGACGATCGCGTACGTCGTGCGGGCCTTGCGGCGACGGTTCGGCCGTCGCCGCGACGTGATCCTGACCGGTCACCCCGCCTGACAGGCGCGCGAAGGCGCGCCTCAACTTCCGATAGTGAAGCGCAGTTCGAACGGCGCGAGCGGCTGCTTGTCGAACGCCGTGATGCCGTTGCCGAGGCCGATGACGACCGTGCGCGTACGCTCGAAGGGCGTCGCGAACTTCAACTCGAGGACACGACGGCCCTGATCGTAGCTGGCGCTGAACGTCGGCGTCGTGAGCGGTGGCGCGCCGGCCGCGACGGCCTCGCGCGGGTCGTAGCGCGCCGTGACATTGCCCTTGAACGACTCGGGCGTCATGTCGCGTGAGAACTGCAGTCGCACGCGCACGTCGCTGGACACGTCGACGTCGTTCGACGAGGGCGTCGTGAAGATGACCTGCGGTGGTGGCATCGGCACCGCCGCCTCGGTCGTCGTCTCGGCCGGCGCCGTCTCGGACAGCGGCTTGGTCGTCTTGATGTCGATGGCCTCGATCCAGGTGAGCCCCTTGGCGGTGTGCACATCGCCGCGGACCTCGAGCCAGCGGCCCGTGTCGACACGCGCTTCCACGTTCAGGTCGAAGCCGGGGCCGCGTGGGCGACGCCCGACGACCCACACGCTGGCGTCGGCGAGCTGCAGCACGAAGTCGTACTTGCTCCGCCCCGGTGCCGCCGGCTGATCGCCGAACAGGTTGCGCCCGCGGAACCGGCCGGCGATCGTCACCGTTTGCCCGTCGAAGCGCAGGGGATCGAGGCCGAGCCCACGAACCGACGGGGCCGCGAACGGCTCGGCCGGCGTGACCTCGCTGACCGCCAGCACCGGCAGTTCACCCTGGTTCGGCCACTCCCGCCGCAACACCTTCTGCGACAGCGCGCCGAGGCTGTACTGACTCACGCGCTGGTCGTCCTGCGTGAGGCGCCCGACGTCGATGAACGTGCCGGTGACTTCGACGTCGCCGTCGCGCTGGCCGAGCGCGGCGTCGCCCACCGTGAGCAGGCGCGTCGTCCCACTGAGGAGCGCGGTGCCGACCTGATCGGTGACCAGCTTGGCACGCACCCGCACCTGCTGCAGGTGGTAGAAGACCGGATAGACCGACAGCGCGTCGAGGGTGGTCGCCCGGCGGGCCGTGGACGGCTCGGCGCGAATCTGCGCGGGGGCCGGTGCCGACAGCACCAGCACAGCGAGCGCGACCAGGACGATGCGAGCGACCATGAATCTGTAACGACGGTGGAGAAGGGTCAGTTGACGCGCTGGCGTCCGACCCGCGCCAGGATCACGGCCAGTCCCAGGAACACCGCGAGGCCCACCAGGTGTCCCGCCGTGCCTTCGTGCAGGAACGGAATCCGGCCGAGGCTTTCCTGCGCGTCTTCGACCCGCAGGCCGGCGGGCATGTATTCCCGTGAGCCATACAGCACGGCGTACACGATCCCCGCGATCGAGCCGCCGGCAATCAACCCTGAGCTGAAGAGAGTACCAGCACTGACGTCGGACTCTTCGGATCGGCCCGTCGACTGCTCGACGAGCCAGCGGACGACGCCGCCGACGAAAATCGGCGCCGTGGTCGCCACCGGCAGGTAGGCGCCGACCGCGAACGACAGCGATCGCACCCCGCACAATTCCATCGTGACGGCGATGAACACGCCGGTCAGCACGAGGCCCCACGGCAGGTTCTGGCTCAGGAGTCCGCGGATGATCGTCGACATCAGCGTCGCCTGCGGCGCTGGCAGCGCGTTGGACCCGATCACCATCACCTTGTGCAGATACAGCGTCGTCAGGCCGACGATGAGCGCGGAGACGATGACGCCGATCAGCAGGCCGACCTGCTGTGATCGCGGCGTCGCGCCGACCAGGAAGCCCGTCTTGAGATCCTGCGAGGTGCCGCCGGCGTTGGAGGCCGCGATGCAGACGATGGCGCCGACGGTCAGGGCGATCGGCGCGTAGAGATCGCCCGTCCAGCCGATGGCGACAAAGATCGTGCACGTCAGGATCAGCGTCGCGATCGTCATCCCCGAGACGGGGCTCGACGAGCTGCCGATCAGGCCGACGATGCGCGAGGCGACCGTCACGAAGAAGAAGCCGAAGATGACGACGAGCAGTGCTGCGAGTGGATTGCCCTGCGTCGGGAGCCCGGGCGAGACGACGAGGAAGATGGCCAGCAGCAGCGTGGCGCCGAGCACCACGATGACCGGCACGTCGCGCTCGGTGCGGGCCTGCGCCTGGCTGCCGCCTTCGCTGCGGAAGTCCTTCAGGCTGTCGCGGAACGACGAGACGATGGTCGGAATCGTGCGGGCCAGCGTGATGAGGCCCGCCGCGAGCACGGCGCCGGCGCCGATGTAGCGGATGTACTGCCCCCAGATCTGGCCGGGCCCCATGTCCGCGATGCGCAGGCCGTCGGGCGGCGCCGGTGGAAACGGCGTGTGCATGTAGCCGCCGAGAATCGTGAGCAGCGGCAGCAGCACCATCCACGACAGCACGCCGCCGGCGAACATCTCGCCGGCGATGCGCGGACCGATCACGTAGCCGACGCCCAGATATTCCGGAGACGTGTCGAGGTTCAGCGTCGCGTTCGGGAACGCGCTGCCCTTGGCGGTCGTGTAGCCGACCTCGGTGCGTACCAGCTGCAGGATCCACGCGAGGGCCTTGAACAGCGCCCCGACGCCGAGCCCCTGGAAGACGAGCCGCGCCAGCTGGCCGCCGCGCTCGCCAGCGACGAGCACGTCCGCACAGGCGGTACCTTCGGGGTAGGGAAGCGTGCCGTGTTCCTTGACGATCAGCGCTCGCCTCAGCGGCACCATCATCAGGACGCCGAGGATGCCGCCGGCAAAGGCGAGCACGGTGATCTGGAAGTAGTTGAAATAGCCCGGGCCGTTCGGCGTGAGGAAGATCAATGCGGGGATCGTGAACACCACCCCGGCCGCCACCGACTCACCAGCCGAGCCGATGGTCTGGACGATGTTGTTCTCGAGGATGGTGGACCCGCCGAACCGCTTCAGGACCGAGATGGCCAGGACCGCGATCGGAATCGAGGCGCTCACGGTGAGTCCGGCCCGCAGCCCGAGGTAGACGGTCGAGGCGCCGAACAGCAACCCGAAGAGTGCGCCGAGCAGCACCGCCTTCGGCGTGAACTCCGGCGGCGCCTGGTCCGCGGGCACATACGGGGTGAACGACGGCTGGGCCATGGCGAGGGTATATCTCAGTTCTCACAAAGTCAGAAGTCGCAAGGCCGAAGTCAGAAGAACCCATGCCTCCGCGGACAATGGCAACGACCCCGCCTCCCCTCCTTCAGACTGCGAACTTCAGCCTTTTGACTTGATGGCCGTGCCGTATGATGCCGACGTGGCCGACGTGGAACGCGACCGCACCGGCGGCGATCAGGTCTCCGAGCTGACGACGGCCAGACTTTCGGTCTACCTGCGGTGTCTCGAGGCCCTCGACACGAGCGGCGTGAACACCGTCTCGTCGCAGGGACTGGCGACCCAGTTCCAGCTGAACGCCGCACAGATCCGCAAGGACCTGGCGCACTTCGGCGAGTTCGGCATCCGCGGTGTCGGGTATTACGTCAAGGACCTCAAGCGCCATTTGCGGCAAATCCTCGGACTCGACCGGAGCATCAAGGTCGTCATCGTCGGCGCCGGCAACCTCGGGTTGGCGCTGGCCGACTACGCCGGGTTCCGGCACGATGGCTTCGACGTGGTCGCGCTGCTCGACACAGCGCGCGAGAAGGTCGGTGGCTATTCACGCAGCGGCGTGCCGGTGCGGCACGTGCGCGACCTGGAACGCCTGGTCGAGCGCGAGCGCATCGACATCGCCGTGATCAGCGTGCCGGCCGAAGCGGCGCAGGAGACCGTCGACGCGGTGGTGGCGGCAGGCGTCCGCGCCATCCTCAACTTTTCGCCCGGCAACCCCCGCGTGCCGTCGCACGTGAAGTTGAAGAGCATGGATCTCACGATCACCTTCGAGAGCTTGTCGTTCTTCCTCGCCAATGGCCACATCGACCCGTAAGCGCACCGCGACCCCCACGCTGACTCACGCCGACGCCGAAGGGCGCGTCCGGATGGTGGACGTCTCGGAAAAGGCCGACACCGAGCGCATCGCGGTGGCACGTGGCTTCGTGCGGGTGTCGGCCGAGGCCCGTCGCCTGGTGCGTGACGGTCGGGTCAAGAAGGGCGACCCGCTGCAGGCCGCGCGGATTGCCGGCATCATGGCCGCCAAGCAGACCTCGGCACTGATTCCGTTGTGCCATCCGCTGGCGCTCACCAGCGCCGACGTGCAGGTCGAGCTCGCCCGTGGCGGCATCGCAATCCAGGCGCGGGTGAAGACGACGGGACCGACCGGCGTCGAGATGGAGGCGCTGACCGCCGTATCGGTGGCCGCGCTGACGGTCTACGACATGCTGAAGGCCGCCGATCGCGCCATGGTCATCGAGCAGGTCATGCTGGTCGAAAAGCGGGGCGGACGCAGCGGCACTTACGTCGCGCGGCCGTCCCAACAGGGGGCGAGATGAGCGTCGTTGCCACCGTTGCACACCAGCGTCCGTACCGATTCA
>DATJTM010000378.1:0-5145 GCA_035503395.1 Luteitalea sp. | reverse complement strand
ACAGCAACAGCGCCAGTGACGTCTGCGACACGATGAGCATCGTCGGAGTACGCCCCGTGACGCGCTCACTGCTGGCGCCGCCCTGCAGTGCGGACTGCGGAGCCGCGTAGGCCCGTCGACTGAACCAGGCCGGCACCATCCCACAGACGATGACGACCGCCGTGCCGAGCACGCCGGTGAGCGCGAGCGTTCGCCCATCCACATCGAGCAGGTTGAGCGAGGTGAACAGGATCGACTGCGGCAGCCAGTCTCGGAGTGCGCTCACGAGGACGTACGTGAGTGCCGTGCCACACCCCACACCGACCGTCGCGATGACGACCTGCTCCAGGAACGCCTGCCGCAGCAGTCGCGCGCGCGGCGCGCCCAGCGTTGCGCACACGGCCATCAATCGCCGGCGGCGGCGCATGCGCGTAAGGAGCAGCGCGGCGGCGTTGCTGCACAGCAGCAGGAACACCATTGCAACGCCCCCCATCGTCAGGCGAAGGATGCCGGCGGAGTAGGGGTCGATGTGCGTCGTGGTGATGGGGCGCAGCATCACGCGCGTCGTGGCATCGCCGCCGCTGGCCACGAGGGTACGACCCATCGCGGCCTCCACGTCGCTGTGCGGCATCGAGGACGACACCCGTGCGTACGCCGAGGACAGGCCGCGCGGACGCGTCGGCGTGCCGGCCGGGGCGTCCAGGTCGAGCGGGCGCCACACCTGCGTCCGTGACGTGGGAAACACGAACCACTGCGGGACAACGCCGAGTACCGTCACTCGCGTCCCGGCGAGGTCAATCGTGCTGCCAACGATGTCTGCGCGCGCGGCAAAGCGGGTGCGCCACAGTGTTTCGGAGATGACCGCGACATCGCCTGCCAGGGTGGTAGGGTCGGCCGCCGAGAACGTGCGCCCGCGGATAGGCGCGACGCCGAAATCGTCGAACACGCCTGGCGTGACGAGGGCTCCCGGAATGTTGACGTCGAGGTCGCCCTGGCGGAACGTCAGGGGCTGTTGCGCGGCGACGTGCAGGTGCTCGAGGCCGAGTGCACCGCGCACGGCACGCAACGTCTCCACGTCGAGATTCGGGTTGGCCGGACGGTTCGCAGGCCCCACGCTCACGCGCATCAACGTGTCGGGCGCGCGAAATGGCGCAGGACGCAGCAGCAGCGCGTCGGCCACCGTGAACATCGTCGAGGCGAGCGCGATGGCGACGGCCAGCAGGAAACTTGCGAGCAGCGACGTGGATGGATCGAGCCGCAGGCGACGCGCGGCCGTGCGCACATCCAGCCAGAACGCTTCGAGGCGCGGCCAGCCCGCGGCGCCTCGCACGTCGTCCCGAATCGCACGCAGATTGCCGAACTGCACACGGGCGCGGCGGCGGGCTTCCTCGTGCGAAAGGCCCTGCTGACGGAACTCGAGTTCGGCGAGCTCGAGATGCGCGACGACGTCCTCGTCGAATTCTTCGGCGACGGCAGGCGGCCGCCGGCCGATTACGCGCATTCCCAGGCGCAGCGCGTCACGGGTCGTCACGATTCAGCCTCGAGGAAACGTGCGACCAGTGCCTTGGCGCTCTCCCAGTTCCTGAGTTCGCGTTCGAGTTGTGCGCGTCCGCTGTCGGTGAGCACGTAGAACTTCACCTTGCGACCCGTCTCGGACGTGCCCCACTCGGTGCCGATGGCGCCTTGCTTCTCGAGGCGTACGAGTGCGGGGTAAATCGACCCCTGACTCAGACGGAGGGTCGACGCCGAGACCTGCTCGATGCGGCGGGCGAGACCGTAGCCGTGCAGCGAGCCCATCGTCTGAAGGGTTCGCAGGATGAGCAAGTCGAGGGTGCCGTACGGAACTTCATTGTCGGAAATAGACATGTCTTAATTCGACATGTATCGTCGATGAGCCGAGACGCCCGTGTCAAGCGTTCCTCAGCGACGCCGGCACAATCGTTGGCGTGTTCAGGCTTCCGGTGTTCCACGTAGGTCCCGTCGAGGTCCTGGTCATCCTCGTGGTGACCGCGATATGTCTCGGGCTGTATCTAGCGAGGAACCGACACGGGTGACAGCCCTCGGGCGTCACCGGGCCTACTACGGGAGGAGTCGATTCAGATGCGTTATTGGCCGCGTCAGAGGACGGACCGCGGCTGCCGACGATTCGCGGACGGGGCCATCGGTGGGATGCAATCCGGGGTTCGAAGTGCGAGGCGAGCGTCGGGGCCCGTGGTGACGAAGGGGTAGCGACGAGTCGCCCGCCGAGCCCGCCTGACGGGGCTCGGAGGCGCGGCTGGGGCGACGAACGAAAGGGCAGCGCGACGAACGCGAACTGCGCGCTATTCGTCGCGTTGCCAGTCCTGCAAGGGCTGCGGACCGAGCTGGATGCCCGCGAGATCCGGATCTTCGCCGCCACTATCCTGCTGCGATGTGGTGGCTTCCTTGGGTCGTGCGCGGCGCTGCTCCTTCTCCTTGCGACGTTCGGCGAGGGCGCGCTCCCGCTGCAGTTTGACGGCGGTCATTCTTCCTTTTTGACTCAATAGTGCGTATCTCCGGGGCCTGCTGGAGGTCCGACGTCTCAGGCAGGGAGCCTGAGGTCAGTGATGAGATGCCGGCAGCGCCAGGGACGCCGCCTCGCTCCCCCTCAGTGTGGCACAGGTCAGTGCCCGTGACGTACTGCTGAACCGTTCCGCGTATCAGGAATGTTCACACCGGGCGCCATTCCGCGCCCTCATCGCACCCGTGATGCGGCCCTGGCGAGGACGAGCGTGTCGCTGGGGAGGACGTCAACCTCCGCGCCAGGGAGCGCCCGTCGCTGGCGTACCATCTCACGACCCCGAACGGGACCGTGTCCGGATCAGATTCCGGGTGGGCGCGCGCGCCTACCCGACGGAGGCAGAGCGTCGATGAGCCCGAACCCCTTCGTGGGTGTCTTCCTTCACTGGCTGGGCGGCCTGGCATCAGGCAGCTTCGTGGTGCCATACCGCTTCGTCCGTCGCTGGTCGTGGGAAACGTACTGGCTCGCCGGCGGGTTCTTCAGCTGGATCATCATGCCGTGGCTGATGGCCTCGCTGAATACGCGGGATCTCCTCGCGGTGCTGGGTGAGACGCCCTCGTCGACGCTGTTCTACTGCGTCGTCTTCGGCATGCTGTGGGGCATCGGCAACCTCACGTTCGGGCTGTCGGTCCGCTATCTCGGTGTCGGCCTCGGCATGGCGATGGTGCTGGGCTGGTGTGCGGTCGTCGGCACCCTCGCCGAACCCTGGTATCTCGGCGAGTTCACCGCGAAGCTGGTCACGCCGATGCACGGCAAGATCATTCTCGTGGGTGTGGCCGCCTGCCTCGCCGGCGTCTTCATCACCGGACTGGCGGGGCGCACCACGGAACTCGAGATGCCGCCGGACCAGAAGCGCGGTCTCGTCTCCGAGTTCAACTTCCGGAAGGGCGTGCTGGTCGCGGCAGTCTCGGGCGTCTTCAGCGCGTGCTTCGCGTTCGGGCTCGCCAGCGGCAATCCGATCAAGGCGCTCACGCTGCAACACGGCACCGACGTGATCTGGCAGGGCCTGCCGGTCCTCGTCGTCGTCCTCGCTGGCGGGTTCATCACCAACGCCTTCTGGTGCATTCTCCTCAACGTCCGCAACGGCACCGGCTTCCAGTACTTCAGCCGCGAGATCCGCGAGGCGTCGCCGCCCGCGTCGTTGTCGGAGGGGTTCGGTGAAGGCGCGCCCGTGACGCAGCAGGCTACCGACGGGCGCAGCGACCCGACGCCGGTGCCCCTCGCGTGGAACTACGTGTTCAGCGCGATGGCCGGCATCCTCTGGTACCTGCAGTTCTTCTTCTACTCGATGGGCGAAACCCAGATGGGCGCCTACAAGTTCTCGAGCTGGACGCTGCACATGGCCAGCATCATCATCTTCGCGAGCGTGTGGGGGCTGATCCTGAAGGAATGGCGGGGCGCCAGCCCGCGCGCGCTGCGACTGCTGGCGCTCGGCGTCGGCACGCTGCTGCTGTCCACCGTCATCGTCGGCTACGGCAACTATCTCAGCACGATGCCGTGATCGACAGCTCGTCCAACGGTAAGTGGATCGTCAATATGGTTCTTCGATCAGTTCGATGACCAGGCCATCCGGGCCGGTCAGCAGTGCCGACCGCTTCGCTCGCAAGGTGTAGGGAGCTCCTGGCGATTGCAGCGCGGGCGTCTGTGGGAAGTCCGCGAGGCTGCCCACGGTGAAGGCGATGTGATCGACGTCGCCCGCGTCGCGCGACGACGTGACGGGCTCCGCGGTCGTGTGCAGCGCCAGCGTCAGTCCGTCTACCCGGACCAGCGCGCGCGTGACGCCTTCTTCGGGTGACGCGGCGTGCCGCGAGATCTCGATCGTGGCGCCCAACACGTCGCGATACCACTCGGCGGCCGTCGTCGCGTTGCGCGTTCGCAGGTGCACGTGCAGTTCGTCCGACAGCGACGCGTACGGCGGCGCCCAGTCGACTTCGCGGGCGTAGTGCTGGCGGTACGAATGATCGAGGCTGACCGCGCCCCAGCCCATCTGCCAGACCACCGACCGCCCACCACGCTGCGGCGCCGAGCGCGCGCTGAACAGCAGGGTCGACCGCGCATCCCTCACACCGGGGTGTCCCCAGAACTCACCACGTTCGACACGACCGGGTACGAACAACCGGAAGTAGTAGTCCGCGAAGCGATCGGGATCGCCGGGCACGAGGTGCACGTGGTGAAAGCGTGGCGTCGACGCCGCAGCCGGCCGCGGCTGCGCACCAGCACCCGTACGGCGGACGCCCATGACGGGCACTCCGCTCGCACACAGCGCCAGGAGCATCGTGACGGCAGGTTTGATGAACGGCACCGCTTGCGTCGACCCGGTGGGAATCCGACTCAGCGTACTCCCATCAGGCTGGCGACCAGCACGATCAACTCCACCGGCTCGATCGGCTTGGCGAGATGGTGCTGGAAACCGGCCACGAGGGCGCGCACGCGATCTTCGGCGCCGGCATAGGCGGTGAGCGCGATCGCCGGCGTGCGCCCGCCGTGTTCGGGGGCCAGTTCGCGCACCCGACGGATCAGGCCGTAGCCATCCTCGCCCGGCATGCCGATGTCGCTGACGAGAACGTCGGGCGGGTCCGCCTGCAGCATCGAGAAGGCATCGGCGGCCGACGACGCGGTGCTCACGA
>DATJTM010000377.1:0-2155 GCA_035503395.1 Luteitalea sp. | reverse complement strand
CGGCACGCGACTGTCCGAGCAGCCGATCCAGAGGTACTCGGGCCGCTGCTGCGACGCGAGATTCTCGAAGAAGTGTGGATCGCGTTCGAGGACGCTCGCCTGCCAGACCCGATTGTTCGCGAACAACTGCGCGATGTGCATGGATCCACCCTACCGCGCCGATCCGCGCTCGCGGCGTCGCCCGGGCAGATACATCGAAAGATGTCGGGGTCCGCGGTCTGTCGATGCATCTCTCGTACCGGTCCGCCAAACGCCCGCGATACTCGGTCTGAGAAAGGAGTGTCCGAGTCCGTGCGTTTCTTCATCCTCCGTATCATCCTGCTGTCGTCCCTGATCGCCGTGCCCACCGTCGCGCGCGGCGAGCAGCCGGGCAGCCCCTTGAAGCTCGATCACGCCGAGCCCCTCTTCATCGATCTCATTCGGGATCTCGGCGCCCGCAAGGGCGAGCGCGAATGGAACTTCGGGTTCGGCCTGACCGATCAGGCGCGCCACGACCGCTACGAGGCGCTCGTCGAGTACGAGTGGGCACCACGCGATCGTCTCGGGCTCGAAGTCGAAGTGCCGCTCACGTTCTATCCGGCGGCCGCCAACGGTCCGACACCGTCCAACCGCGTGGAAGGCCTGAAGACGGCCGTGCAGTGGACGTTCCTCGTCTCCGAGCGCATGCAGACCTCGATGGCGCTCGGTTACCTCAACGAACTGGAGTTCGCGGACCTGCAGGGCGAGGACCGTCGCGGTCATCTGGTGCGCGGCAACGTCTACAACCCGTTCTTCGTGGCGGCCAAGCGGCTGTCGCCGCGCTGGCACTCGCTGGTCTACACCGGTCCGCACATCTTCCAGCCGACCGGCGACGGCCACACCGAGTGGGGCTACGACGTCAACAGCAGCGTTCACTACATGGTCGGAGCGAGCCGGAACTTCGTCGGGCTCGAAGTGAACAAGACGTGGGCCGACGCCGACTTCGACATGACGCTGCGGCCGCAGATGCGGCTGCAGATCAACGACCACATGCTCGTCGGCATCGTCACCGGGGTGCCGATCAAGCGCGAGTCACAGCGCCTGAGCATGTTCATCCGGCTGATTTACGAACCGAGGCATCGATGACGCGCGCCCGGTTGTCCGTCGCGAGCGCGCTCCTCGTCCTCCTGTCGTCGGTGACGCCAGTGGTGGCGCAGGTGGGCCCGATGCCGAACACGCCGCGGGTCGGGGCGGCCGAACTCGACGAACCGGGCGATGACCCGGTCGCCGGCAGTGCGTGGCGCGGCGCACTCGCCGATTCGATGCGGCTGCTGCTGATCGAGCATGGCGTGCGGGTGGCCTTCCAGGAGAAGACGCGCGTCGAGCTCGGTGGCCCGTTCTTCCGCGACTACCAGCGGTCGGTGCGGATGCCCCGCACCTGGGGCGATGGCGACCACTGGTTGATCAACTACGTCGGCCACCCGATTCACGGCGCCGCCGCCGGTCACATCTGGCGCGACCACGAGCCGGGCACCGACGGCCTCGATCGCGGCTGGTCGCGTGACTACTGGGCCAAGCAGGGGCGCGCGGTGGCATGGGCCACCGGGTACAGCCTCCAGTTCGAGTTCGGGCCCTTCAGCGAAGCGTCGATCGGCAACGTCGGCCTGCGGCCGAACACCACCGGGTGGGTCGATCACGTCGTGACACCCGCCGGCGCCTTTGGCTTCCTGGTCGCCGAGGACGCGCTCGATCGCTATCTCGTGCGCCGTTTCGAGGAGCGCGTACGCAACCGCGTCTGGCGCGCGTCGATGCGGATGCTGCTCAACCCGAGCCGCACATTGTCCAACGCGGCCCAGGGCCGGACGCCCTGGCACCGCACCACGCGCACGCTGTCGCACTGAGCGGGCGCCACCACGAAGGTCGCAACACAGGAGGGGCGAGATGAATCGCAGGGCGATGACCGAGCCGGCCGACGGCGAGCAACGGGTGTGCACCTATACGAAGGAAGGCCACACGGCGGTGCTGTTCCAGCGCGTCACCGACGGACTGGCGCAACTGCGCATCGAAGTCGAAGGCAGCGCGCAGTTCACGATGAGCGGCGCGCCGGAACGACTCACCGCGCAGGTCGCGCGCCTGCGCCAGCGCATGCTCGGCAGCGGGTGGGTCGAAGCGTGAGGGCGCGGGTCGGCGGCGGGGC
>DATJTM010000376.1:0-5981 GCA_035503395.1 Luteitalea sp. | reverse complement strand
GACGTGATCAAGGACGAGGCCACCGAGGACATCTACCGCCTCGCCGGCGTGTCGTCGGACGACAGCGTGTTCTCGCCGGCGTTGAGTTCACTGCGCAAGCGCCTGCCTTGGCTGTACGTGAACCTGGTCACGGCGTTCCTGGCGGCCGCGGTCGTCAAGCTGTTCGAGTCGACCATCAGCCAGGCGACGGCGCTGGCGGTGTTCATGCCGGTCGTCGCCGGCATGGGCGGCAATGCCGGCACCCAGACGCTGACGGTCATCGTCCGCGGCATCGCGCTCGGCGAGCTGACGTTCGTCAACACGAAGAAGGCGCTGCTCAAGGAGGCACTGGTCGGCCTCGGCAACGGCGTCGGTATCGGCGTGCTGGCCGCGGCCGCGGCCTGGGTGGTGCAGGGCGATGCATGGCTGGGGCTGATCCTCGCGCTCGCGATGATCATCAACATGTTCGTGGCGGCCACCGCCGGCACGCTCGTGCCGCTGGGCCTGCGGGCGATGAAGATCGACCCGGCCCTGGCCTCGTCGGTGTTCATCACGACGCTGACCGACGTCTTCGGCTTCTTCGCCTTCCTCGGCCTCGGCCACGTTTTCCTGAGGTATCTGCGTCCGGCAGGGTAGAATACCGGACTGGCCGCATGCCGTTGCACACCGGCGAGGCGCTCGTCCTGCGAACGTACAAGCTCGGTGAGAGCGATCGGATCGTCGTGCTGCTGACCCGCGACCGGGGCAAGAAGCGCGGGGTGGCCAAAGGCGGGGCGCGGTCCCGCAAGCGATTTGGCGGGGCCCTCGAGCCGTTCACGCACGTGCGCGTGGCGTACCAGGAACGCGAAGGGCGCGACCTGGTCCGGCTCGATTACGCCGACGTGCTCGGCTCGCCGATGGCGGTGGGGGGCGAGGCGTGTGCGTACGCCAGCTACTTCGCCGAGCTGCTCGACGAGTGGGCGCCGGAGAACGACCCGCAGGAACGGCTGTACCGGCTGGGGGTCGCGGTGCTGGAGGCGCTGATTCGCGGGGGCGATGCCACCCGACTGGCGCGGTACTTCGAGTACTGGCTGCTCCGGCTGCAAGGCGTGTATCCGTCGACGCAGGCGTGCCCGCAGTGCCGCGAGCCGCTCGGGGGCGGGGCGGTGCTCGAGCCGCGGTCGCACTGGTTCCTGTGTCGCCGGTGCGGCACGGCGGCGCAGGGAGTGACGATGCCGGCCGGGGCAGTCCGCTTCCTCGGTGCGGCAGGGCAGGTGGCGCCCGGGGCCCTGGGCGACATGTTGGTATCGACGGAGGCGCTCGACGCCCTGGCGGCGGCACACCGCCTCCTCCTGGTGTGGCACCTCGATCGCGAGCCACGAGCGGCTCGCGTGCTGCGTGAGATCAATCCGTGACCTTTCAGGACCTCATCTTCAAGCTCTCGCAGTACTGGGCCGCGCAGGGATGCCTGTTGCAGCAACCCCTCGACCTCGAGGTCGGCGCCGGGACGATGAACCCGGAGACGTTCCTCCGGGTGCTCGGGCCGCAGCACTGGAACGTCGCCTATGTCCAGCCCTCGCGCCGTCCGGCCGACGGCCGCTTTGGCGAGAACCCGAACCGCCTGTACAAGCACCACCAGTTCCAGGTGATCCTCAAGCCGGCGCCCGACGAGGTGCAGTACCTCTACCTCCAGAGCCTCGAGGCGTGCGGCATCGACACGCGGGCGCACGACATCCGCTTCGAGGAGGACAACTGGGAGTCGCCGACGCTGGGCGCCTGGGGGATCGGCTGGCAGGTGCTGTTCGACGGGCTCGAGATTACCCAGTTCACGTATTTCCAGCAGGCCGGCGGCCTCGAGCTGTCGCCGATCGCGGCTGAACTGACCTACGGCCTCGAGCGTCTGGCGATGGTGCTCCAGAAGGTCACCAACGTCTACGACATGGAGTGGGCCCCCGGCGTGAAGTACGGCGAGGTGCGGCACCGCGACGAGGTCGAGCAGTCCCGGTACGCGTTCGGGCAGGTGAGCCAGGGGGGCGAGGCGTTTGCCGCCTTCCACCGCGACCTGTTCGACAAGCATTACGCGATGGCGCAGGCGCTGATTGGCGACAACCTCGTCCTGCCCGCCCTCGAGCACTGCCTGAAGTGCTCCCACCTGTTCAACACCCTCGATGCCAGCGGTGGCATCGGGGTCACCGAGCGGACCGCGTACATCCTGCGCGTCCGTCAACTGGCCGTGGCGATCGCCCGGGCCTATGCGGGGGCCGACGCCGAGGCGCCGGCCGTCAGCGCCTAGGCAGCCAGGAGAGGAATCGACCACCGGATGGATCGCGAACTCCTGCTCGAGATCGGCTGCGAGGAACTTCCAGCCTCGTGGCTGCCGGCATTGACCGAGCAGCTGGCGACCTGCCTCGGGCAGCGGCTGAAGGACTTCCGCCTCACGACCGATGGCCCGGTCGAGAGCAGCGCCACCCCGCGCCGCCTCACGGCCTACGTCACGCGCGTCGCCGAACGCCAGACCGACCTCGAGGAGAACGTGAGCGGTCCGGCGGTGGCCGCCGCGTTCGGGCCAGACGGCGCGCCGACCCCGGCCGCCCTCGGCTTTGCCAAGAAGTACGGCGTCGAGGTCGGCGACCTCGGTCGCACGACGACCGCCAAGGGCGAGTACTTGTCGGTGGTCAAGCGTGAGCGCGGCCGCGCCGCCGTCGACGTGTTGCCCGACGTGCTCGGCGCGACACTGCGCGACCTGCCGTTCCCGAAGCAGATGCGCTGGGACGCGTGGCTCGACGATGGCAGGGGCGAGTTCACGTTCGGCCGTCCGATTCGGTGGCTGCTGTTCCTGTTCGGTGGCCGCGTCGTGCCCTTCGTCATCCGTCGCGGCGCGTCGGCCCAGTCGAACCTGGTGCAGGACGTCCGGACCGGGGCGCTGACGTACGGGCATCGATTCCTGGCGCTGAGTGGCCGGCCTGGGCGTTCGGTCAAGGTCCGCAGCGGCAGCGACTACAAGCAGCGGCTCGGTGAGCACTTCGTCCTGCTCGAGCACTCGGAGCGGCACGATCGGCTCGTCCGCGAGCTCGACGCGCACGCACGTCGGCTCGGCGGGCGCGTGTCGCCACAGTCGGCGCTGTTGCACGAGGTGGCCGACCTGGTCGAGTACCCGTCAGTCGTCGCCGGCGTGTTCCCGGCCGAGTTCCTCGCGCTGCCCGACGAGGTGCTGACGACCACGATGATTCACCACCAGCACTACTTCCCGGTGGTGGACGAGTCGCAGAAGCTGTTGCCGGCCTTCCTGGCCGTGACCAACATCGAGGTCGAGCAGCCGCAGAAGATTGCCATCAACGCCGAGCGCGTCCTGACCGCGCGCCTCCGCGACGCGCGCTTCTTCTGGGATGCCGACCGGCGCGCGCCACTCGAGGCCAAGCTGGCCCGCCTCGATACGCTGCTGTTCCACAAGGTGCTCGGCAGCTACGCCGCCAAGGCGTCTCGTCTCGAGACGCTGGCGCGAACGGTCGCAGGCGCATTCGGTGGCAGCGACGCGCAGGGCGCCGCCGCCGCGACGGCCGGACGCCTCGCCAAGGCCGACCTCACCACCGACATGGTGCGTGAGTTCACCGAGCTGCAGGGCGTGATGGGCGGTATCTACGCCCGCGAAGACGGCCTCGACGAGGCTGTCTGGAAAGCCATCTATTACCAGTACCTGCCGGTGGGCGTCGAGGCGACGCTGCCGCCGACTGCGGCCCAGCTCGGTGACGCGGCGCTGACGTGGGCCGCCCTGTCCGTCGCCGATCGCGTCGACACGCTGGTCGGCCTGTTTGCCGCGGGCGAACAGCCGACGGGCACGCGCGATCCGTTCGCGCTGCGGCGCGCTGCGCAAGGGCTGGTCAAGGTGCTCGTCGACCTGCCGGAGGTTGCCGGGGTCGGTGCGCATGTGTCGCTCGACACGCTGGTCACCGCGGCGCACGAAGGCTATGCGGCGCAGGGGACGGCCGGCGACTTTGCCAACCGTGCCGCCGGACTCGGTGCCTTCATCGTCGATCGCCTGCGCTTCCTGTTCGAGAAGCGCGGCTACCGATCCGACGAGATCGCCGCGGTGCTGCCCGAGGGGCAGGGCCTGGCGGGACTCTCGCCGTTGTCGGCGCGCCAGCGGCTGGACGCCCTGCGTGTCGTTCGTCCGACGCCGGACTTCGAGCCGCTCGCAGTCCTCTTCAAGCGCGCCGCCAACATCGTCAAGGACGTGCCGGTCACGGCCGGCGGCCGCGATCTCGCCGCGTTGCGCGGCGTGCTGGTCGAACCGGCCGAACTCGCGCTGGTCGAGGCCCTCGAGGCCCGCCGCGGCAGCATCGCGACGGCAATCGGGCAGGCCGACTACGGGCGCGCGCTGCTCGAGGTGGCGGCGCTGCGTCCGGCCGTCGACAAGTTCTTCACCGACGTGTTCGTGATGGTGGATGACGCGGCCCTGCGGGAGGCCCGACTCGGGCTGCTCGCCGAGCTGCGCGACACCGTCCGAGCCATTGCCGATCTCTCGTCACTCGCCGGGCCCCAGGCCTGATGCGTCCCGCCCTCACCCACGCTCAACAGGAGTCATAGCGTTCATGGCCAAGAAAGCCGCACGCGCCGCGAAGGCCGCTGCCAAGCCGGCACGTACTGCCGCCCGGAAGTCCACCCCCGCCCGCAAGGCTGCCCCGAAGAAGGTCGTCGCCCGCAAGGCGGCGCCGAAGAAGGCCGCTGGCCGCACGGCCGCAGCCGCTGGTCGCAGCGACAAGTACGTCTACAGCTGGGGCGCGGGCAAGGCCGACGGCAACGGTTCCATGAAGGCGCTGCTCGGTGGCAAGGGTGCCAACCTCGCCGAGATGTCGCGCATCGGCCTGCCGGTGCCGGCAGGTTTCACGATCACGACCGAGGTCTGCACCTACTTCTACGACAACAAGCGCACCTATCCGGCCGCGCTCGACGGGCAGCTGCAGCAGGGCATCGCCAAGATCGAGAAGATCATGGGCTACAAGTTCGGGGACGCGAAGAAGTTCCCGCTGCTGGTGGCCGTCCGCTCGGGTGCCCGAGACTCGATGCCGGGCATGATGGACACGATTCTCAACCTCGGTCTGAACGACGAGACGGTCGTGGCCCTCGAGAACGCGACGCAGAATCCGCGCTTCGCGTGGGACTGCTACCGCCGCTTCATCCAGATGTACGGCGACGTCGTCCTCGGTGTGCAGAAGCGCGCCGGTGAGGATCACGAGCCGTTCGAGAGCGTGCTCGAGCACTACAAGCACGAGCACTACGGCAACGGCGAGCTCGAGGACAACAAGCTCTCGGCCGACGACCTGAAGGCGATCATCGTCCTCTTCAAGCAGCTGGTGAAGGAGCGCACGGGCAAGGCCTTCCCGGCCGATCCGTGGGAGCAGCTGCGTGGCGCCGCCGGCGCCGTGTTCGGCTCCTGGATGAACGACCGCGCGATCGTCTACCGCCGCAAGTACAACATCCCGGCCGAGTGGGGCACCGCCGTCAACGTGCAGGCGATGGTGTTCGGCAACACCGGCGAGAACTCGGGCTCGGGCGTCGCGTTCACGCGCGACCCGGCGACCGGCGAGAAGGTGTTCTACGGCGAGTTCCTGATCAACGCCCAGGGCGAGGACGTGGTGGCCGGTGTGCGCACCCCCGAGCCGGTGGCCGAACTCGCCAAGGCGATGCCGAAGGGCTACAAGGAACTCGACCGCATCCGTAAGGTGCTGGAAACGCACTTCACGGACATGCAGGACTTCGAGTTCACCATTCAGGACGGCACCGTCTACATGCTCCAGACGCGCAACGGCAAGCGCACGGGCGTGGCGGCGGTCCGGATCGCGACCGAGATGGTGAAGGAAGGCCTCATCGACTGGAAGACGGCGGTCACCCGCGTGCCGGCCGACCAGCTCGATCAGGTGCTGGCGCCGATCTTCGACCGCGCCGCGGTGAAGAAGGCGACCTCGATCGCCAAGGGCCTGCCGGCCGGCCCCGGGGCGGCGTCGGGCGAGATCTACTTCAACGCC
>DATJTM010000375.1:0-19807 GCA_035503395.1 Luteitalea sp. | reverse complement strand
AGCCCGCCGTTCGGCGGCCAACGAAGCCAGGCTGTTCGCGGCCGGCGCCGTGCTCGTCGACGACCCGAGCTATCCCGCGATGCGCGTCGCGTATCCGCTCGGCTTCGTGCTGCTCTGCCTGGAGGGGTGGTGGCGCGGCGCCGACTGGGACGCGTGGGCGGTCGCAGGGGTGGTCGTGGTGATAGCAGCCAAGACGATCAAGTACGCGGCAATCGCCACGCTCGGCGAGCGCTGGAGCTACCGCGTCGTCGTGCTGCCGGGAGCGCCGCTGGTGGCGACCGGGCTGTATCGATACGTCCGGCATCCCAACTATGTCGGAGTGGCGGGGGAGATCCTCGGCACCGCGCTGTGGCTGCGGGCGCCAATCGCCGGTACCCTGTTCGCCGTGACGTTCGGCTGGATACTCGTGCGACGCATAAACGTCGAGGAGCGCGCGCTGGGGCTTGCGCCGCGCGCATGACATCCATCTCTGCGCCCGCTCAGCTCGCGCCGCGGCCGGTCTGGGTTCGTCTGATCGACGTCTTCATCACCGTCACCATGGTCCTGCTGGTCTCGGCGGTGCTGACCGGCGGCCTGCGGGTCCGGTTCAATGACATCCGCGTCACTGCGGAGTCGCCCGAGAAGATCGCCCCGGTGCTGGCGGTCCTGCTGCTCGTACGCACGTGGTTCTGGCGGCGCGACACCTGGTGGGGCAACGCGGCGGCCTGGCTGGCGCGCGTCTGGCGCGATGCGACGCTGCGCCGGGTCTTTCCGTGGGTGGTGGTGACGCGGCTGACGCTGGTGTACATCACGTACCTGGCCGTCATCGTGATCGGCTACCCGGAGGGCGCGCCGCCGTTCCGCATGTCGTCCAACGAGTTCCGCAACCTGTTCGGCCGCTGGGATGCCGGCTGGTACATCGGAATCGCCGAGAGCGGCTACAACTACTGGGGCAATCTCGAGCGACAGACCAATGTCGCCTTCTTCCCGGCGTATCCCTTCGCCATGCGTACCGCGGCGGGCTTGCTCGGCGCCCGCTGGGGATCGCCCGAGTCGCCGGAGGACTCGTTTCATCGGTTCACCGAGCGGCGTCACGTGCGTCTGCTGCATGCCGGCTGGCTGGTGTCGGTCGTGGCGTTCACGGGCGGGCTCATCTATCTGTTCCGGCTGGCCCGGGACATGACCGACTCCGACGAAGCCGCCGCTGGCGCCGTCAGTCTGGCGGCGACCTACCCGTTCGCGTTCTTCTACGGGGCGGTTTACACGGAGGGCTTGTTCCTGCTGTGTGCGACCGCGGCGGTGTACCACTTCCGGCGCCGCGAATGGCACTGGGCCGCACTGGCGGGCCTGGTGGCCGGACTCTCGCGTCCGAACGGCTGCCTGCTCAGCGTGCCGCTGGGCATCATGGCGCTGGCGCTCTGGCGGCGGGACGGCTACCGGTGGCAGACGCTGGCGCTCGCCCTGCCGACGGCCGCGTGCGCGGGCATCGGGATGCTGGCGTTCACGACCTGGCTCTACACGCAGACCGGCGAGTGGTTCCTGTGGATGAAGGCCCACGGTGCGTGGGGACGTCAGTTCAGCGGCGTCCACCTGCTCGCGCAGCAGCGCTGGCGCGACTTCCAGGGCATGGGTCTCTACGGCTACAGCGTCGTCCACTCCGTCGAGATCCTGAACATGGCGGCGACGTTCCTGGTCGTCGGGGTGAGCTGGCCGCTCGGGCGGCGCTTCGGCTGGGCGTGGAGTGCCTTCCTGCTCGTCACGGTGCTGCCCCCCCTCTTCATGGGCGGGTTCCTGTCGATGGGTCGGGTCACGTCGACGATGTTCCCGATGTTCATCTACCTGGGCTGGCGAGCGCGCGGAATGGTGCTGCAGCAGATGCTGTTGGTCGGGTTCGGACTCCAGGTCGCCCTCGCCATCATGCACTTCACATGGCGGCAGGTGTACTGAGCGTCATGACGCCATCCGAACGGCCACCCGGCACGTCCTACTGACGTCGGTTGCACGGTCGCGCGACCGTGGTGAGGTGCATCCTGAGGCCAGTCGGACGTGTGCATATAATGCGGGCACAGGCGCAGATGTCGCGGTGGCACGCTACGGGCGCCTCCTCAGCCCGCCACGCGATGCGGTTCGGCGGCCGCATCGGAGTCCTCGTCGCGGGCGTGTGTCTGGGCGCTGGCCCGGCCGCGGCCCAGTCGCCCCCCTTCACCGTTCCACGACTCATCACGCCGACCGTCGGCACCACGGTGTCGAGTCAGGCCCAGCCGCAGGCCGCAGCGCCTGCCACTGAGCCGATTCCAGCCTGGCGAGCACCACTCGTGGCCGGCAAGTTCGACGACGCGCTGACGGTCGCTGGAACCGACGCGTCGGCCCGGGCCTACATTCGTGGTCACGCGGCGCTGCGGCGCGGCGCGCTCGACGAGGCCGAGCAGGCATTCCGCGAGGCACTGGCCGAACAGCCGACCGGCGACCCGGCGCTCGCGCTCGGCGACCTGCTCACCGCGCGTGGTCGTCGCGAGGAGGCGCTGCCACTCTGGCAGGCCGTGCTGCGAGCTGGCCAGATGCAGCGCACCGGCGGCAGCATGACGCGGGCCGCGCGGGCCGCGCAGGCATTGGGCCAGGTGCGGCTCGCCAACGCGTATTTCCAGACGGCCTCCAATCTCTCGCCCGACGATCCGGAGATTCACACCCTCTGGGGCGATCTGTTCCTCGAGAAGGACAACGTCGCCGAAGCACGATCGTCGTACGAGTCCGCGATCAAGGCGGACGCGACGTATGTCCCGGCCCTCGTGGGGATGGCGCGCGCGCTCGCCGATACCAATCCGACGGCCGCTGAGGCGGCGGCACGCCAGGCGATCGAGATCGACCCCGGCCAGCCCGACGCCTGGACGCTGCTGGCGGCCGAGGCCATGGACGCGAGCAAGCGCGACGACGCCAGGAAGGCGATTGCGCGGGTGCTGCAGGACAACCCGCAGCACGTCGAGGCGCTGTCACTCTCGGCGGCGCTCGCGCAGATCGAGGATCGCAAGGACGACGTGGCGAGCCTGTCGGCCAAGGCACTCGCGGTCAATCCGCGCAACGCCGACGTGCCGCGCACCATCGGGGAACGCGTCGCCCGTCACTATCGCTTCGATGAGGCGGTGCGCTTCCTGCGCGAGGCCGTCGCCCTCGACCCGGAGAGCAGCCGCTCGCAGGCGGCGCTCGGCCTGCATCTGATGCGCACCGGCGACGAGGCCGAGGCGCGCAAGGCGCTCGACGCGGCCTTCGCGAAGGATCCGTTCGACACCGTTACGTACAACCTGCTCAGCCTGCTCGACACGCTCGACAAGTTCGTGACGGTGAATGCCCCCAATCTCACGATTCGCCTGCACGAACAGGACGCGTCGATCCTGCAGCCGTATCTCGTGCCCCTCGCCGAGCAGGCGATGGCCGATCTGTCGAAGCGGTATGCCTTCACGCCGACCGGCCCGATCCTCGTCGAGGTGTTTCCGCGGCACGACGACTTCGCGGTCCGCACCGCTGGCCTGCCGGGGATGATCGGCGCGCTCGGCGCCTGCTTCGGTCGCGTCGTGACGATGGATTCGCCGCGGGCCCGGCCACCGGGCTCCTTCAACTGGGCGGCGACGCTGTGGCACGAACTCGCGCACGTGATCACCCTCCAGATGTCGGGCAACCGCCTGCCGCGGTGGCTCAGCGAGGGCATCTCGATGTTCGAGGAGACGCGAGCCCGGGCCGGATGGGGCCGCGAGTCCGAGTTGCTCTTCGCGCAGGCGCATGCGGCGGGCAAGCTGCTGCCGCTCGCGGAGTTGAACAGCGGCTTCGCCAAGGTCGAGACGATCAACCTGGCCTACCAGGAGGCGTCGGTGCTCGTGGCCTACCTGGTGGAGACGCAGGGCGACGAGAAGTTGCGCGCCTTCGTCCGCAGCTTCGGTGAAGGCATCGACGAGAATGCGGCGTTGACACGCGCGTACGGTCGCACCTGGGAGACGCTGCAGCCGGAGTTCGATGCCTACGTGAAGCAGAAGTACGACAGTGTGGCGACCGCCCTGGCCGAGGTCGAGGTGCGCGCGCCGGGCCGGACGGCAGCGGCGGTCGACTGGCTCACGTTCGCCGACGCGCAGCCCGGCAACTTCCGCGTGCAGATGACGGCGGCCATGCCGCTGTTGCGCCTCGGCGACCTCGACGGCGCCCGAAAGGTGCTCGAGCGCGCCGCCGCGCTGGTGCCGTTCGCGACCGGCGATGCAAGCCCGTATCGGCTGCTCGTGACCGTCGCGCTCAAGCAGGAGAAGCCGGCGGAAGCGCGTCGGTACCTCGAGAAGGTGCTCGACGGTGATCACACGGCCGCGCAGACGCTGCGGCAGTTGCTGACGTTGGCGCGAGCCCCGGAGGACGCCGGCCTCCGTCAGCGCGCCGCCGAACGCATCATCGAGATCGAGCCGTTCGACGCCGCGGCCCACACCGTCCTCGGCGATCTCGCGCTGGCCCGGGGCGACGTGCCGGTGGCGTTGCGTGAACTGCAGGCCGCGGTCGACGCGGGGTCACCGAATCCAGCCGAGGCGCTGACGTCGCTGGCCGAGGCGACGATGAAGGCCGGGCAGCGTGACGTGGCCAAGAAGCACCTGATCAAGGCCCTCGAGACGACGCCGCGTCACGAGCGGGCGCAGGAACTGTTGCTGCAAATCGTCGAGAAGTCCGACGAGGACGGAGGCGAACAGTGAGCGGGGTCGCGTACCGCCTGCATCCTCCGCGAGGACTATGGCTCGCCGTCGCGCTGGCGATCGTCGCGCTCGGCACGGTGGCGATTCCGGCCGTGTGGGCCCAGCTGGACGAGCAGGATCCGCGCTTTGCCGGCCTGCGCTGGCAGTTCACGCGCATCCGCTACGACGCGCACAATGCCGCCTCGTTCCGGGCCCGCTACTGGAGCGACTCGTGGGCGATCGACGGCCCGGCTGCCGAACAGAATCTCTCGCGACGGTTGCGTTCCGTGACCGCGATTGACGTCGGCGAGCCCGTCGTCCTGCGTATCGAGGACCCCGAGCTGTTCAACCATCCGTGGGTGTATTTCGTCGAACCCGGGACGCTGCGGCTGAAGGACAGCGAGGTGCCGATCCTCCGCGAGTTCCTGCTTCGCGGCGGCACCGCCGTGATGGACGACTTCCACGGCGACATCGAGATGGACAACGTCGTGCAGGAGATGAAACGCGTCTTCCCGGAACGCAAGGTAATCACGCTGCCGACGTCACATCCGATCTTCTCGTGCTTCTACCAGATCGACGGCTATCCGCAGGTGCCCGGCCTCGGGTCCTTCTTCGCCGGACGCACGTGGGAGAAGGGCGGCATCACGCCCGAGTTGCGCGCCATCGAAGACGACAACGGCCGCGCGATGGTGCTGATGAACTGGAACACCGACATGGGCGACGGCTGGGAGTGGTCCAACGCCGAGCAGTATCCCGGGTACATACAGCACACCGCGCAGGCGTACCGGATGATGATCAACGAGGTCATCTACACGTTGACGCATTGAGGGCCGGGTGCCGGGTGCCGGGTACGGGGTACCGGGTACCGGGTACCGGGACAGCAAGGTTCCAGTGACGCGCAGGCCGAGATCGAGGAACGAGTGAACGACATCGCGCAGCAGAAGTTGCAGCCTCTCTCCGCCGACGAAGCGCGCGCGCTCGTGGCCCGGGTCGCCGACAGCCGTAACCGTGTGCTGACCGAACTGCGCAAGGTCGTGGTCGGGCAGGAAGCGTCGGTCGACCTCGTCCTCGCAGCCTTGTTCGCGGGCGGGCACTGCCTGCTCACCGGCGTCCCTGGACTCGCCAAGACCCTGCTCGTGCGCACCCTTGCACAGATTCTGGACCTCGGCTTCCGGCGCATCCAGTTCACCCCGGACCTGATGCCGTCCGACATCACCGGCACCGAGGTCCTCGACGAGACCGACGGCATCCGCGCCCTGCGCTTCGTGCGCGGACCGGTGTTCACCCAGCTGCTGCTGGCCGACGAAATCAACCGGACGCCGCCGAAGACGCAGGCCGCCCTGCTCGAGGCCATGCAGGAAGGGCACGTGACGGCCGCCGGGCGCAGCTACTCCCTCGAGCCACCGTTCTTCGTGCTGGCGACGCAGAACCCGATCGAGCTCGAAGGGACGTACCCGCTCCCCGAGGCGCAGCTCGACCGCTTCCTCTTCAACATCGTCATGACCTACCTCCCCGAAGACGACGAGGTGAAGGTGGTGACGCAGACGACGGGTGTGCGGCACGAGACGCCGGAACGGGTGCTGTCGCGCGAGGACATCCTGCACATCCAGCAACTGGTGCGGCATGTCGTGATTGCCGAGGATGTGGCGCGCTACGCCGTGCGTCTGGCGGCGGCGACGCGGCCGACCCAGCCCGACGTGCCCGACTTCGTGCGCAAGTACGTGAAGTGGGGCGCCGGCCTGCGCGCCTCACAGGCACTGGTGCTCGGGGCCAAGGCGCGCGCCCTCACGCTGGGTCGCGCGTTCGTGACGCCGGACGACATCCGCTTCCTCGCCGCCCCGGTGTTCAGGCATCGCGTGCTGATCAACTTCCAGGCCGAGTCCGAAGGCCTCACGACCGACACGGTCGTCGCCAAGCTGCTCGAACGCATCTCGCCCCCGACGAGCGGATTGTCCTGAGCATGGCTGCGTCCGCGGCGGGCCCGTCGAGATTCCTGTCGCCGGAGGTGGTTGCCGGCCTCGGCACGCTCGAACTCAAGGCGCGGACCATCGTCGAGGGCCTGTTGCTCGGGTTGCATCGCAGCCCGTTTCGCGGGTCGAGCGTCGAGTTCGCCGAATACCGCCAGTACATGCCGGGCGACGATCCGGCGACGGTCGACTGGAAGGTCTACGCCCGCAGCGACCGGCACTACGTCAAGAAGTTCGAACACGACACCAACGTCGAGGTGCAGTTGCTGCTCGACACCAGCGCGTCGATGGCCTACGGCAGCGGCCCCGGCATGACCAAGCTGCAGTATGCCCAGTGCATGGTTGCGGCGTTGGCATGGCTGCTGACCGGCCAGCGCGATGCGGTTGGACTCGGTCTGTACGACGACCAACTCCGCAACTATGTGCCGGCCGCGGTCAAGGCCAGTCAGCTCACGCGGCTGCTGATCGCGCTCGACCACGCCACGCCGGGCGCGCGCTCCGACACCGCCGTCGCCATCAAGCAGATTACCGACCGCCTCCGTCGTCGCGGCCTGATCATCGTCTGTTCGGACCTGCTCGACGACCAGGAGCGGGTCATCGACGGCCTGCGGCTGCTGCGGGCCCGCGGCATGGAAGTCGTCGTCTTCCACGTGCTGGACAACGCCGAGCTGACCTTCCCGTTCGAGGGGGCGGGCACCTTTCGCGACGTCGAGACCGGTGAGGAAGTGCTGACGCATGGGCCGTCGGCGCGACAGGCGTACCTCGACGCCGTGACGACCTGGCGCGACGGGTACGTGAGCGCGTTGCGCAGCGCCGGCATCGACTACCAGCTGGCGCCGACCAATGCGCCGCTCGACGTGTCGCTCCTCGGCTGGCTCGGGGCTCGCGGGAGGACGCTCTAGGTGGGCTTCCTCGCGCCCTTGTTCCTGGCGGGCCTGGCCGCGGCCGCGGTGCCGGTCATCCTGCATCTGTTCCGGCGCGAGGTGGCGCCGCCGGTGCCGTTCTCCGCGGTGCGGTTCCTGCAGAAACGCACGATCGAACGGCAGGAACGGCGGCGGTTGCAGGACCCGTGGCTGTTGCTCCTGCGGATCGCGGCCCTCGTGTTGCTCGCCTTCGCCTTCGCCCGCCCCTACCTGCGGGCCGAAGCGCCGACGATGCCGCCGGTGGTGCTGGCGATCGACACGTCCTACAGCATGGGCGCGACGGGGAGGCTGGACGCGGCGAAGAAGGAAGCGACCGCCGTCTTGTCGTCGCTGGCCGGCGGCACGCCCGTCAGTCTCGTCACGTTTGCGGACCGCGCCACCGTGGTCTCCGAGCCGACGACCGACCACGGCGCGGTGCGGGCGCAAGTGGCGGCGGTGTCCGCCGGCTTCGGGGCCACCCGCTATGCGGCACCGCTCGAAGCCGCGCGCAGCCTGTTCGATGGCCGCCCCGGCCGGGTCGTCGTCGTGACCGACATGCAGGCGCGCGGCTGGGCCCGCGGCACGACGAGCCTGCCCGACAACATTCGCCTCGACGTGATTGGCGTCGGGGCGCGCGCCGACAACGTGCTGGCGCGGGATCTCGTCGTCACGCGCGACCAGGCTCGCGTCGTCGTGAGCAACGCGGGTCGCGTACCGGCGACGGTCGGCGTCACGTTGAGCCGGACCGCTGGCCGCACGCAGACGGAGACGGTCACGCTCGATGCCGGCGTCAGTCGCGACGTGATCTTCGCCGGTCCACATGCAAGTGGCGCCTACGTCGCACGCATCGCTCACGAGGGCGGCCTGCCCGCCGACAACGAACGGTATGCGGTCTTCCGCGAGACCTCGGCGACGGGCGTGAAGGTGCTGGTGGGTGACGATGTCGAGCGGTCGCGCGCATTCTTCGTCGAGCGCGCGTTCGGAGCGCTCGCCACCGATCCGTCGACGCGCTACGCCGTCGCTGTCGCGACAGGGGCCGAGGCTCTCGTACCCGAGCAGTTGCGTACGGCCGACCTGACCTTCTGGCTGTCGGCCACCGGCATCGACCGGCGGGCCGTGTCGCCGCTGGAGCGGTACGTCCGCGATGGCGGGCGACTGGTCGTCGCATGTGGGCCCGGTCTCGACCCACGCGTGGCCGACGTCGTGACGCGCCCGTTCGGCATCACCCTGTCCGCCGCACAGGGGCGGACCGATGCGCCGGGCGGTCTCGTTGCGCAGGATCCTAGGCATCCGCTCCTGGCGGCGCTCGGGGAGGCGCGCGTCGATCTGGCGCGCGCGACCGTCTCCGACGCATGCGAGATGGGCGTGGGCGACGGCGCGACGACGATCAGCCGCTTCACGGATGGCCGTCCGGCGATGGCCGAGGCGCGCGTGGGTGCTGGTCATCTGCTCGTGCTCGCGACCGACGTCGGCCGCCAGTGGAACAACCTGCCGGTCCAGCCGGCTTTCGTACCGCTGGTCGCCGAACTGGCGCGTCACCTGCTGGGCGATGGCGCCGGACCGCGCGTGTCGCTGGCGACGGTCGAGGATCCGCGATACCAGCGCCCAGGCGTCTGGCCGGTCGGGCCTCGCGGCCAGCAGGCGGCCGTCAACGTCGATGTGTCAGAGTCGGATCAGGCGGTGCTGACGATGGACGAGTTCCAGCAGGCGCTGGCCCGTCCGCCGGCCGACGAAGCGCGCGTCGCGCAGGTACGAGCGGCGCGACTCGAACAGGATCAGGGGTTGTGGCGGTACGGCATGGCGCTGCTCGGGCTGGCCCTCGTGGCCGAGAGCCTGGTCGCCCGTCGCACCCGCCGCAGTACGGAGGTGGTGGCGTGATGAGTCCCGCGGCGGATCCGCTCCGGCAGTCGCTCGACGTCCTGTCTCGTGCCTGGTGGCGCGTGCGGTGGGCCCGCGTGCTGGCCCGCACGGCGGCCGTGGTGGCCGGCGTGCTCCTGGCTTGGGCCCTCGTCGACTGGTTGCGTCCGTTGGGGCGTTGGCCGCTCATTGCCTCCGGCCTCACCGTCGCCCTCGTCGTCGTCGCCGCGGCCTGGTGGATTCGTCGGCGATCGCTTGCGCATCCAACGCCCGATCGGATGGCCCGGCTGGTCGAGGAACAGTGCCCCGAGCTCGAGGCGACGCTGCGCACGGCGCTCGATCCGTCGCTGGAGCAGAGCCCCTTCGGTCCCGTGGTGCGCGACGATGCGGCGACCGCGCTGGCGCGGCTGGACGAAGCGCGGGTGATCGATCCCGATGATCGGCGCCGGGCGTGGTTGTGGGCCGGTGGTGCACTCGCCGCCGTCCTGGTCGCCGCGGGTCTTGCGGCACCGACCGCGGTGCGCGCGGCGCGGACCGCGCGCTTCGTCGTCGCTCCGCCGGAGATGGCGCTCCGGGTGACGCCTGGCAACCGACGCATCGTGAAGGGCACGGCGCTGACCATTGCCGCAACGGTCGAGGGCGCGCCGCCCGACCTCGACGTGCCGATGCCGCAGTTGATCGTGCAGGGCGACGGCGCTCGCGCGGTCGGCGCCTTCACGCGGACTCCGCAGGGCGCCTATCAGGTCAGGATTGCGTCGGTCGACCGCGACTTCTCCTATCGTGTCCGCGCTGGCGGCCTCGAGTCGAATACCTACACGGTCGAAGCGCTCGATCGGCCCCGGATCCTCGGGATCGATCTCGCGTACGTCTATCCGTCGTTCTCCGGGCTGGAACCACGGACGGAAGCCGACACCGGTGACATCTATGCGCCCGCCGGCACGAAGGTGACCGTGAAGGTGCGCACGTCCAAGCCCCTGCGCGCGGCGCAGCTGCGTTCAACGGATGGCGATGGCGCGAAGGCGGTGCCGCTGCAGGTGACCGGTACACGCGAGGGTGAAGTCGCCCTGACGATTGCGCGCGACGGCGCGTACCGCATCGCCCTCACCGACACCGACGCGATCGAGAACGGTGAGGAGACCGAGTACTTCATCCGCGTGATGGACGATCGGCCGCCCGACGTCCGGATCATCCGGCCGGCCGGCGATCGTGGCGCGACGCGACTCGAAGAAGTGGCGCTCGAGGCGAGAGCCGAGGATGACTACGGCGTGCAGGCGCTCGAACTGGTCTACGCGGTGCGCGGCGGACCGGAGCGGGTCGTGCCGCTCGGCGGCAACGGGCGATCGACGGCGGTCAGCGGCAAGCACACCATCTATCTCGAGGATCTCGACGTCAAGCCGGGCGACTTCGTGAACTACTACGCGCGCGCCAGGGACATCGGACGCGGCAAGCGGTCGACCGAAGCGCGCAGCGACATCTTCTTCCTCGAGATCAAGCCGACTGCGCAGGAGTTCACGGCCGCGCAGAGCAGCGCCGGCATGGGTGGCGGTGGTGGCGGCGAGATGACCGACCTGGTCGCCGCGCAGAAGGACGTCGTGTCGGCGACCTGGAAGCTCGAACGGCGATCGTCGGGCGGCCGGTCGTCATCGGACATCCGCGCCGTGTCGCGTGCGCAGGCCGAGGTCCGCGAGAAGTTGCGTCAGGCCGCAGCCAACTCGGGCGGGCCGCCGGCGCCGCGTCGTCGGCGTGGCGTGGAGCCCGAGCCGGAAGCCCCGCCGGTGCCGCTGCAGGCGGCAGGCGAGGCGATGGAGAAGGCGGTCACGCAACTCGACAAGCTGGACACGCGCAGCGCCATCACCCACGAGATGGAGGCGCTCAACCAGCTGCTCCGCGCCGAAGCCGAGATTCGACGCCGGCAGCTCGCGCGCCAGCAGGGTGGCGGTGGTGGTGGACGCGGGCGGTCGGGCAACGAGGACCTGTCGGCGCTGTTCGACCAGGAGTTGATGCGCCAGCAGACCAACTACGAGCAACAGAGCAGCGTCGAGTCGCGCGAGGACGCGAAGAAGGGCGAGTCGGCCCTCGATCGCATCCGTGAGTTGGCGCGCCGCCAGGACGATCTCGCACGCGAGCAGCAGCAGCTCGCCCGCGAGCGCTCGCAGCTCACGGCGGAAGAAGCGAAGCGGCGGCTCGAACGGCTGACGCGCGAGCAGCAGCGACTCCAGCAGGAGGCGCAGCAGCTCGCGCAGCAGATGCAGAACGGGCAACAGGGGCGCCAGTCGCCGCAGGGACAGCCGCAGTCCGGTCAGCAGGGCCAGCAGTCGCAGGGCCAACAGGCGCAGTCGGGCCAGCAAGGGCAGCAAGGGCAGCAGGGGCAGTCCGGCCAGTCACAGGGGCAGTCGCAGGGGCAGCAGGCATCCGGCGGTCAGTCCGGCGCGTCGGCGGCGTCGCGCGACCGCCTGCGGGAAGCCGCGCAGCAGATGGGCGAGGCGACATCGCAGTTGCAACAGCAGTCGCCCGACCAGGCGGCGGCGCGCGGGTCCAGATCAGCGCAGGCGTTGCGTGATGCGGAGCGGGCGCTGCAGGCCGGCACGCCGGGTGAGCGTCAGCGTGCGGCCGGCGACGTCCAGCTCGAGGCGCGTGAACTCGCCGAGGCGCAGCGGCAGCTGGCGCAGCAGTCCGGTGAACTGGGCACGCCGCAAAGCGGTGCCACGGCGAACGAGCGTCGCCGCCAACTGGCGGGGGAGCAGGGGCGGCTCGCCGATCGTGTCGCGTCGCTCGAACGTCAGGTGCGCGAGCTGGCGCGCGGGGCCGATCCGGGGCGTGATGCGCTCGGCCAGGCGGCCCGCGAACTGCAGCGGGGCAAGACCGCGGAGCAACTGCAGCAGGCGGCTCGGCAACTGCGCGAGGGTGGCACGCCGCAGGGCACCGACATCGCGCGGCAGCAGCGTGATGCGGCTCGCGTCCTCGATCGGGTGTCGTCGCTGGCCGCGCAGGCCGGCGGGCGGGCGACCGGCGACACGCAGGCGTTGTCGTCGCGGCTGGCCGACACGCGCGATCTGCGCGACCGCTTGAAGTCGCTCGAGGATCGCATTGCCTCCCTCGCGCAGCAGGCCGAGCGCGAAGCTGCGGGCGCCGACGGCAAGGGTGACGGGAAGGGCGAGGGCAAGGGCAAATCTGGAGATCGCCCCGGCCAGCAACAGCAGGCCGACGCCTCGCCACAGGGCCAGGACGGCGCGCCGCGGGGCAGCCAGCCAGGCGGCCGCAATCAGTCGCCGGGCCAGCAGGGCCAGGGCCAAGGACAGGGACAGGGCAATGGCGAGGGCCGTGGCGACACGCTCGATCAGTTGCGCCAGTTACAGGCCGAGTACGCGCGCGAGTTGCAGCAGGCGGGCCAGATGATGCAGGGCAGCAACGCCGGCGGCGCGGATCGCGGCGGCCGGATGTCGACGCCCGAGGGGCACGAGTTCAGTCGTTCGGCGCCCGGCACCGAAGCGTTCAAGCAGGACTTCGCTCGCTGGGAGAGCCTCAAGAAGGGCATCGGCAACGCCATGGATCGCTACGAGGCGTCGCTCGCACAGCGGCTCGCCGAACGTGAAGCCGCCGAACGCGTGCAGGCGCCGCTGCGTGACAAGGTGCCCGACCGCTACGCAGAGTCCGTCGTCCGCTACTACCAGTCATTGAGTCGCCGACCGGAGTCTCGCTGACGTTGGGCATTCGTTTCGCGTACGCGCCACCCGCCTGGGCCCTGGTGCTCGGCGGGCTGGCTCTCGTGCTGCTCGCCGTGGCGCTCTACCGGCAGGCACGGCCGATGCTGCCGGCCTGGCGGTGGGGCGTGCTCGTCACGCTGCGCGCCGTCACCCTGCTGCTCATCGCGTTGATCCTGCTGCGACCGGTGCGCCTCGAGCCGGCGCCGGCCGCCACCGGGCGCGCCGTGGCGCTGGTGATCGACGACTCGCGCAGCATGCGGCTGCCCGACGCGCAGGGCGTCGAGTCTCGACTCCAGCGGGCGCGTCAACTCGTGGCGGGCCGCCTGCGCCCGTTGCTGCAGGGCGATTTCGATCTGCGGCTCTTCGCCTCCACCGACACGATTCGCGAAGTCCCGTCCGAGGACGCGCTCACTGGCGACGGTCGCGGTTCCGACCTCGGCGGTGCCGTGACGGCGATGGCCGAACGCGCCGCGGCCGGCGAATTCGTCGGCATGGTGCTGGTGAGCGACGGCGCTGCGTCGACCGTCCTGCCACCCGCCCTCGGTAACCTGCCGGTGTTCACCGTCGGCGTCGGATCGGCCGGTGGGGTCACCGATCGCGAGGTGCGCGACGTGACCGTCAGCGACGTGTCCGTCGTCGACTCCTTTGCGGAGGTGTCCGCGAGCGTCGTGTCGCACGGCGCCCGTGACGCGGCCGACGTGCGCCTGCTCGAGAACGGTCGACCGATCGAGGTCCGGCCCGTTCGCCTGCCCGGCGGCAGTCAACAGGTGCGTGAACGCTTTCGCGTCTCGCCGTCGCGCGCAGCGGCCACGGTCTACACGGTGGAGATCGCCGAAGCCGGCGGTGAGCTCACGCCTGGCAACAACCGTGGCACCGTCTTCGTGCCGGCCCCGGGTGCGCCCCACCCGATCCTGATGCTGGAAGGTGCTCCCGGCTTCGAGCACAGCTTCCTGACGAGGACCCTGGCGCGCGACACCGGGCTCGACGTCGACGTGGTGGTGCGCAAGGGCCGCAACGAGCGCGGCGGGCCGACCTACTACGTGCAGGGCGCCGCGTCGCGCACCAGTGCCCTCGTCGATGGATTTCCACGCACGCGCGACGAGCTGTTCAAGTACGCCGCCGTCGTGCTCGGCAACATCGAGGCGGACTACCTCTCGCGCGAGCAGCTGGAGATGCTGCTCGAGTTCGTCGAGCGGCGAGGCGGCGGCCTCGCCATCATCGGCGCCCGCTCGTTCGGTGAGCGGGGCGTCGTCGCTTCGGACCTTGGACGCGTGCTGGCGGTCGAAGCGAGAGGCGCCGGGGCCGTCAACGCGGCCGCGGCGGCCAGCTCCAGGCAGGGCACGCGCATTTCACTGACCAGCGCCGGGGCGCAGCATCCGGTGATGCAGCTGGCTGCCGCCACGGCGGGCGACGCGTCGCCGTGGAGCGCGCTGCCATCGCTCGCGGCGGCAGCAGCGGTCGGACGCTCACGGCCCGGTGCCGAGATCCTCGCGATGGTGGCGGGCCCGGCCGGCGAGCCACAGCCGCTGGTGGCGGTGCAGCGCGCGGGGCGCGGCCGCACGTTCGTCTTCACCGGCGAAGGCGCCTGGCGCTGGCGCATGGGACTGACGTCCACCAACCGCGCCTACGAGACGTTCTGGCGGCAGGCCCTGCGTTGGATCGCCGTGCAGGCGCCGGCCCCGGTCGACGTGACTGTCGAGCCGCCTCCGCTCGGCGTGTCGGTGCCGGTGGCGGTGCGGGTCGTGACACCGGCCTTCGAACCGGTGAGCGATGCCAGCGTCGAGGTTCGAGTCGAAGAGCCCGGCGGCGCGAGCCGCACGCTGACGGCGACGCTCGACACGTCGGAACCCGGGCTGTACAAGGCCAGCCTGCTGACCCTCGCACCCGGCGTCCATCGCCTCGACACCCAGGCAACGCGCGCCGGCACCAGCCTCGGACGCACGAGCGTGCAGGTCCTGGCCGGAGGCGTCGACCCGGAACTGCTCGATCCGCGACGCAACGACGCGCTGCTTCGTCGGTTGGCCGAGTCGACCGGCGGCTCGCTCCTGCCGCGCGATGGCCTCGACGGCCTGCCGGCGCTGATCCGCAAGGCCGCGGCGGCGCCGACGGCGCGGCTCATCGAGCGCGACGTCTGGCACAATGGGTGGAGTTTCGTGATCATCTGCGTCCTGCTCGGCACCGAGTGGGCGCTACGCCGTCGGTGGGGGCTGCGATGAAGACACGGGCCGGAGTGTTCGGAGCGTTGCTGCTGGCCACCCTGGCCGGCGTCCCCGACGCCCGTGCGCAAGGTCCGACGCCAGCAGGCCCGCAGACGCGCGTGCTGATCGTCTCCGGCGCCGCCGGCAGCGACGAGTACACGGAGCGCCAGAAGACCTGGCGCGAGACGCTCGTCACCCAGCTCACCACCCGCATGGCCGTGCCGGCCTCCCGCATCGTCGTCCTCACCGAAGCGGCAGCGGACGGTTACCAGACCGCGACGGCGGTCAACCTTCGACAGGCGCTCGCCACCATCCGCACGTCGCAGTCGGCGGCCGACACGCTGCTCGTCGTGCTCTTCGGCCACGGCACGTTCGATGGCGTCGACGCGAAGTTCAACCTGCTGGGACCGGATCTCACGGCGCACGAATGGCGCGACGCGCTCAAGGACATGCCGGGTCGCCTCGTGTTCGTGCAGACCGCGAGTTCGAGCTTCCCGTTCCTGGCGGCACTCTCGGCGCCCAATCGGGTGGTGATGACCGCCACCGATTCGCCGCAGCAGAAGTACGACACGGTGTTCGGCGAGTTCTTCGTCGGCGCGTTCAAGCCGGACGCCGATGGCGCCGACCTCGATACCGACGGCCGCATTTCGATGTGGGAAGCGTTTGCGTTCGCGGCCGACAACGCCAAGCGCTATTACCAGCAGCGCGGGCAGTTGTCGGTGGAGCGCGCGCTGCTCGACGACTCCGGCGATGGCGTCGGTCGCGACGTGCCGACGCAGGGCGCCGATGGCCTGTTGGCCAGCCGTCTCTTCCTCGATCCGGATCCCGCGGCAGCCTCGGGCGACCCGAGCGTCACGCTGTTGATCGGCCGTCGCAACACGCTCGAGTCCGAGCTCGACGAGCTGCGGCGCAAGAAGGGGTTCATGCCCGAGGCGGATTACGGCCGCGAGCTCGAACGGGTCGTGGTGGAGATCGCCCGCGTCTCGCGCGACATCCGTCGCCGCACCCGTAGCTAGAGAAGGGCCGCCATCGGAGGGCGGTTCGCCCTCCGGTCCGTGCGACGCGACGGCGGCAGGTGTAGGCTGACCGCACCATGCGCGTGCCACCGCTGATCGGCCTCGTCGTCGCTGTCCTGCTGCCGCTGGCTGGCGCGCTCCCCGCGCAGGCGCAGACACGTCCGAACATCCTCTGGATCTCGAGCGAGGACAACGGGCCGCACCTCGGCGCGTACGGCGACCCGGACGCCCGCACACCGACGCTCGACGCGCTCGCGAAGAGGGGTGCGCGCTTCACTCGTGCGTGGGCGGCCGCGCCGGTCTGCGCACCATCGCGCACGGCGATCATCACCGGCCTGCTGCCGCAGACCACCGGTGGCATGCACATGCGGAGCGGCGTCGCGATCCCGCCGGCCGTCGAGATGTTTCCCGCGTTGCTGCGACGAGCGGGGTACTACACCAGCAACAACGTCAAGGAGGACTACAACCACCCCACCGCGCCGGACGTGTGGGACGAGTCGTCGGCCGCCGCCCACTGGCGCCGGCGTCGCGCTGGTCAGCCGTTCTTCGCGGTGTTCAACCTCGTGACCACCCACGAGAGCCAGATTCGCAAGCGCCCGCATGCGCAGGTGCACGACCCGGCGCGCGTGTCGGTGCCACCGTATCACCCGGACACGCCGGAGGTACGGCAGGACTGGGCGCAGTACCACGACAAGATGACCGAGATGGACGCGGAAGTCGCCGCACGGCTGCGAGAGCTCGACGCCGACGGCCTGGCGGACTCCACGATCATCGTGTACTGGGGCGACCACGGCGTCGGGTTGCCCCGCGGCAAACGCTGGTTGTACCCGGCCGGTCTCGACGTGCCGTTGATTGTCTACGTGCCGGAACGTCTGCGGGCGCTCGCGCCACAGGGATACGCGCCCGGCGCCGCGCTGTCGCAGATGGTCAGCCTGCTCGACCTCGGGCCGTCGATGTTGTCGGCGGCCGGCATCCGGCCACCGGCAACGATGCAGGGACGGGCCTTCATGGGCACGCAGCGGGCGGCGCCTCGCCGATGGCTCCACGCCGGCCGTGATCGCATGGACGAACGCGTCGATCTGTCGCGCGCCATCCGCGACGAACGATTCCTCTACATCCGCAACTTCCGGCCCGATCGTCCACAGGGGCAGTACCTCGCCTACATGTTCGAGACGCCGACCACGCAGGTGTGGAAGGCACGGCACGACGCAGGCACGTTGAATGCCGTGCAGGAGGCGTTCTGGCGTCCGAAGGCGCCGGAGGAGTTGTACGACCTCGAAGCCGACCCGCACGCGATCCGGAACCTGGCCGACGATGCCACCCACCGCACCACGCGCAATCGCCTCGCGACGGCTCTTCGCACGCACCTGATCGACACGCACGATCTCGGACTGTTGCCGGAAGCCGAGATGCATCGCCGTCGCGGATCACGGACCGCGTACGAACTCGGCCAGGATTCGACGGCGTACCCGATCGAGGCCGTGCTGACGGCAGCGGCGCATGCGTCGTCCATGCGCGCGGATGCGCTGCCTGCCCTGCGCACTGGCTTGACCGATCGCGACGCGGCCGTGCGTGCGTGGTCGGCGCTCGGCATCGGATGGCGGGGAGACGCCGCGGTGCGCGATACCGTTGCCGATCTTCGTCGCCTGCTGTCAGACGACGCTGCCGTGGCGCGCATCTTCGCTGCCGAAGCGCTGGTGCGTCACGGCGTCGAGGCCGACCGCCAGCTAGGGCTGCGCGCACTGGCTCTCGCGTGCGATCCAACCAACGGCGGGCACCAGGCGGCCATGCTGGCGCTCGACGCCGTTGCCGACCTCGGTCCACTCGCCACGTCAATCCTCCCGACCGTCACGAATGTGCCGGATCCGACTGGTGACATACCGGCTCGCGAGAGCGACTACGTCGCGCGCCTTCGGCTACAGCTGCGGAATTCTCCGCGACAAGGCGAACGTCAGAAGTAGGCGCCGCGCGGCTAGTCGCCGCGCTCAGTTCCGTGGGCGCCCCGGAGAAGCGCCCCTGGTCGCAACGTCTCAGCTCTCCTATGCATAGCTGCCGGACTGCGTCCGGCAGTTAGCGCGCCGCCGTCGGACCGCAGTTGGACCGCAGTTGGACCGCAGTTGGACCGTGGGTCGCGCGCCAGGTCTCCCTCGCAAGCGCGAGGGCAGTCGAAGTCGAGTATCGCGCTGGTAGAGGGCAGCTCCCCGAGCTGCCCATGAGACGGCGCCGGCCGATCAGGCCGGCGACCGCTTCACGACGTTCACGACGGCAGCCGATCCCACCACTCGACGCGCATGCGTTCGGGTTTGCGGAAGACGAACACGAGCGCGACGCCAGCGACGAAGCCGCCGGCGTGTGCCCAGAAGGCGACGCCGCCCATGTCTTCGGGGCGCACGATCGCCAGTGTCCCGAGGCCGCTCAGGAGCTGCGTCGCGAACCAGAGCCCGAGCAGCAACGACGCGGGAATTTCGATGAAGGCGATGAAGACCAACGTCAGCACTCGCGAATGCGGGAACATGACGAGGTAGGCGCCGAGCACGCCGGCGATGGCGCCGCTGGCACCGACCATCGGAATGCGCGACCCCGCCTCGAAGAACGCCTGCAGGAGCGCCGCGACGAGGCCGCAGAGAAGATAGAAAACCAGGTAGCGGCCGTGCCCGAGCCGATCCTCGACGTTGTCGCCGAAAATCCACAGGAACAGCATGTTGCTGAACAGGTGGCCGAACCCCGCGTGCACGAACATCGCGGTGAGCACCGCGGGGAGATTGAAGTCGATGGGCGTCACGCCCCAGGTGCGGATGAACTGCTCGAAGGCCGCGCTGTCGCCCGGCGGCATCTGCAGGAACACCAGCACGTTGAGCACGATCAGCGCGATCGTGACGAACGGTGTGGTCCGGGACGGGATCACGTCTCGGATGGGGATCACGTCGTCATTGTAGACTCGGACAGCGCGTCGCCTCGAACGGCCGGCCCGGTTCCCGGTGCCCGGAACCCGGTTCCCGGTCGCGTGACCATTCCGCCCATGATTTGCTCGAACTGTGGCACCGAGATCGCCGAGAAGGCCCTGATCTGCTATCGCTGCGGACAGGCGACGTTCGTCGCCAAACGCGCGCCGGCCAAGCCGCCCGCGAAGGGCCGTCAGCTGATCCTCGTGGTGGCGATGATCGTGTTGATCCTCGCCGCGCTGTTCCTCGGCCAGGTCCAGACTGGCACGGTGCCCGACTGGGCGCGGTATGCGGTCATCGCGCTCGCCGCGGTCGTCCTCGGCTACCGGTTGCTGGTCCGCATGCGCAGCGGCAGCCCGAGGATCCGCGGTTGACGACGAGACGAGCGCGCGGGATTGCCTACCTGCTGTGTCTGGGGACGGCGTTCCTGGTCTGGAACGGCATCTTCGGCCTGCTGGTGAGCCGCGGCGAGAAGCAGTACCTGCTCGACCAGGCGCGTCACGAAGCTGGTCGCGGCCCCGAGGTGTCGCTGCACTGGCGGATGGACA
>DATJTM010000374.1:0-6814 GCA_035503395.1 Luteitalea sp. | reverse complement strand
AATTGTCCAGCATCGCTGACACCTGGCTGTTGAAATCCGCATCCTTGCGGCGCTCGTCCTCGACCTTCCGGATGGAGTGGATGACCGTCGAGTGGTGCTTGTTGAAGGCACGGCCGATGTCGGGCAGCGAGGCTGACGTCAGCGTCTTGCACAGGTACATGGCGACCTGCCGCGGCATGACGATGTTGCGGGAGTTGCTGGCCGCCTTGAGTTCGCTCGGGCGCACCCCGTAGTACTCGGCCACGAACTTCAGCAGGGTGTCGATCGTGATGGCCTTCTCTTCGGCCCCAATCACGCTGCGCAGCACGTCCTGCGCAAGCGCCAGCGTGATCTCCTTGCCGGTGAGCGAGGCGTAGGCGACCAGTCGGATCAACGACCCCTCGAGATCGCGGATGTTCGACTTGATCTTCGTGGCGATGTAGAGCGCGACGTTGTCGGGCAGCGGCACGCCGTCGGCATCGGCCTTCTTCTTGAGAATCGCGACTTTCGTCTCGAGATCCGGCGGCTGGATGTCCGCGATCAGCCCCCAGTTGAAGCGGGAACGCAGGCGTTCTTCGAGGGCCGGGATCTCGTGCGGCGGGCTGTCGCTGCTGAGGACGATCTGCTTGCCGGCGTCGTAGAGCGCGTTGAACGTGTGGAAGAACTCGTTCTGGGTCGCTTCCTTGCCCGCCAGGAACTGGATGTCGTCGACCAGCAGGACGTCGACGTTCCGGTACCGCTCGCGGAAATCGATGATCCGCTCGTACCGGATGGCGTTGATCATCTCGTTCATGAACCGCTCGGTCGAGATGTAGGTCAACACCGAGTGGCCATGGTGGCGGGCGACGTACTGCCCGATGGCGTGCATCAGGTGCGTCTTGCCGAGCCCGACACCGCCGTACATGAACAGCGGGTTGTAGGAGCGCCCCGGTGCCTCGGCGACGGCGCGCGAGGCGGCGTTGGCGAACTGGTTCGAGGGGCCGACGACGAAGGTGTCGAAGGTGTAGCGCTGGTTCAGACCGGAGATGCCCTGGGGTAGCGGCGCCGGCGGGGCGGCGGGGTCGTCTGCCTGGCGGATCAGCCGTTCTTCGGCGGGCGAGGGTTCCGGTACGCCGGTCCCGTCAGCAGGCACGAACGACACCACGGCGCCAGCACGGCCGGCTTCCGCGAGGGCCTCGGCCAGAATCGACGCGTAGTGGCGCAGCAGCCAGTCCCGGACGGTGCCGTCGGGGACCTCGACAATCAGCGTGTCGCCGTCTTCCCGCACGAACCTGGTGGGCTTGAACCAGGTCAGGAATGTGTGGCGGTTGAGTTTGGCCTCGACCCGCGCGAGAACCCGATCCCAGATGTGCTCACTCATCGGTCTTGCACCAGGACTGCGCGGGATCGGGCCTGACTTTCGCCGGGAAATGCCGAGGTATGACGGCAATGTGACCGGGCGAAAATCGTCGAAAACGCCGTCTTTTCCGTTGTTTTGGTCTTCGCTTACCTGTGAGTGCCGGGATTTTCAGCGGTCTGCTGTTCGACCACAGGGCGAAACCCCGATTTTTTCCACAGTTTTTTCCACAGCTGTGGAAAAGTGGACGTCTCGCTGCCAGTAGCGGCGCCCGCTTCCCGTCGAATCTCTGCCGCCCGAGTCGTCTTCGGAGCCCATATGGGACTCCGGGTCCGGCAAGCGGACGGCGAGTGTAGCAGACGCGTCGAGGGCACCCAAACGGGACTGAGACCGACGTGTCCGCAGCGGCGAGCGTTGACAGCCCGGAGCGCGTGCGGGTACCATCGCAAGTTCGCGGTCGAGGTGTGGCCGCCGTCATTTCGAGCGACCGGCCCGCCGGCGACGCTCCGGATTCCAGCTGCCATGAAGCGTACTTTTCAGCCGAACAATCGCCGCCGCGCCCGCACGCACGGATTCCTCGTGCGCATGAGCACGAAGAACGGCCGCCTCGTCCTCAAGCGCCGTCGTGCAAAGGGCCGCAAGCGCCTGACCGTCTCGTCCGAGGGCTGAGGCCTCGCCGCCCATGCGGCAGACCTTCCGCCCGCACGATCGGATCCGTCGTCGGCCGGAGTTCCTGCAGGCCTACGAACAGGGTCGCAAGCACCACGCGCGTTTCATGACCGTGTTCGTGCGCGGCACCGACGCCTCGGCAGCTCGTCTCGGCGTCTCCGCGACGCGGAAGTTCGGGCCGGCCGTCTCCCGCAATCGCGCCAAGCGACGGGCCCGCGAGTTGTTCCGCCACCACAGACCCATGCCTGGCGTCGACCTGGTCCTCATCCCGCGTCGCGGTTTCGACTCGGTGCTCTTCACCGACCTGGTCAACGACTATCTCTCGGCGCTTCGTCGGCTGCGCGTGCCGCTGACGGCACCCGAGGTCAGCCCGGCGTGACACCGGGACCTGCCACGCGGTTGGCGATGGGAGCCATCCGCCTCTACCAAATCACCTTGTCCCCGCTCTTTGCGGGAAGCTGCCGCTTCGAGCCGTCGTGTTCGCGTTACGCGATGGGCGCGCTGGAGCAGCACGGACTGCGGCGTGGCGCCTGGTTGGCGCTGCGGCGGCTGGCGCGGTGCCACCCGCTCGGCGGGTCCGGGCTGGATCCGGTGCCGCCGCGTCCCCGCTGATCGCGCCCGGTTCCGCCAGGTACGTCCTCCATGGAAAAGCGTGTCCTGTACGCCGTCCTGCTGTCGCTGACGGTGTTGCTCGTGTACCAGAACTTCTTCGCACCGAAGCGGCCGCCCCAACAGGCGAAGGCCGGTGCGTCGGCAACCACTACCTCGCAAGGCACGGCCACTCCGCCAGCGCCCGGCCAGCCCGCGGCCGCAACCGCGACCAGCGGCGCTGCGGCGACTGCCGCCGGTGAGACGACCGTGCCGACGCCGGCGCCTGCCGTCGAAGGTCCGCGCGTGGTCGTGGAGTCCGATCAGTTCCGCGCCGAGTTCTCGACGCGCGGTGCGGTGCTCGTGAGCTGGACGCTCAAGCACTATCCCGGCAGCCAGGGCAAGCCGCTCGACCTGCTGCCGGTGGCCACCAACGTGAATGTGCGTCCGGCCTTCTCGCTGACGACGCGCGACGGGCAAGTCGATGCGGCGCTCGCCAACGCGGTCTTCACCCCGAGCACGCAGTCGCTCGACGTGCGGTCGGGCGGCGGCACGCTGCGGTTCGAGTACGCCGACGGCACCGGCCTGCGCGCAACGAAGGTGTTCTCGTTCGTCCGCGACGGACAGCCCTTCCTGATGGGGTTCTCGGCGCAGGTGCTGCGCAACGGCCAGACGCAGAACGTGGTCATCCACTCCGGCCCCGGCATCGGCGACATCGAGCGCGCGCAGCCCTCGGGCGGGTTCCTCTTCGGGTCGTACTACCAGCCGGCCGAAGGCATCACCTACAGCGACGAGATTGCGCGCCTGCCGGTGACCGGCTTCGCCAAGCAGTCGGTGTTCGAGCAGCACTTCCGCTACGCGGGCGTCGACGACCACTACTTCCTCGGGGCCGCCCTGCTCGATCGCCAGACCCGCGTCGAATACACGTCGCACGACGTGCAGACGCCGGCCGGTCCGCGTCAGCTCGTCTCCTACACGCTCGGCTTCCCGCAGCCGCCGAGCGAGGTGAAGTTCTACTTCGGGCCGAAGGACTTCGACCAGTTGCTCCGCTCCGATCAACAGCTGGTGCGAACGATCAACTTCGGCTGGTTCTCGTGGTTGGTCGTGCCGTTGCTGCGCGCCCTGAAGTGGGTCAATCAGTACGTCGGCAATTACGGGTGGTCGATCATCGTCCTGACCATCCTGATCAACATCGCCATCTTCCCGCTGCGCCACAAGAGCGTCGTGTCGATGCGCAAGATGCAGGACATCCAGCCGCGCGTGAAGGCGCTGCAGGAACGCTACGCGCATCTGAAGGCGACCGACCCCGGCCGCCAGAAGATGAACCAGGAGTTGATGGAGCTGTACAAGACTGCGGGCGTCAACCCGGCCAGCGGCTGCGTGCCGATGTTGCTGACGATGCCGGTGTTGTTTGCGTTCTACGCGCTCCTCAGCGTCGCCATCGAATTGCGCGGCGCGCCATTCACGCTGTGGATCCACGACCTGTCGCAGCAGGATCCGCTGTACATCACGCCGCTGATCATGGGCGCGACGATGCTGTGGCAGCAGTGGATCACGCCGGCGGCCGGCATGGACCCGGCCCAGCAGCGGGTGATGATGATCATGCCGCTGATGTTCACGGTGTTCTTCCTGTGGGCGCCGAGCGGCCTGGTGGTCTACTGGCTGTTCAGCAACCTCCTCACCATCGGTCAGCAGTACCTCACCAATCGGATCGTCGGACCGCCGGCCAAGCCGGCGCGGGCCTGAGACGGAAGACGAGTCATGAGCACGCAAGCCACGCTTCACGAGCAGGTCGGCACCTTCGTCCGCGACGTCGTCGTTGCCATGGGTCTCGACGTCACGGTGACGTCGGGCAGCGACAGCGATGGTGTCCGCGTCGACATCAGCGGCGAGGAAGGCGAACTGCTGGTGCGACGCAAGGGCGAGGCGCTGGACGCGCTACAGCACCTGGTCAACAGCATCTACCGTGACCAGAGCGGCCGCGACGGGCGGATCGTCGTCGACTGCCTGAACTTCCGGAAGGGCAAGGACGCGGAGCTGCGCCAGCTGGCGCGCTTCCTGATCGAGAAGGCGAAGACGACCGGGGCGCCGCAGGAGATGGGGCCGCTGAACTCGTACTCGCGGCGCCTGGTGCACATGGAGGTGTCGCTCGACGCGGGCGTGACCTCCGAGAGCCAGGGCGACGGGCTGGTCAAGACGATCATCATCGCCCCCCGCTGAGGGCAGGTGGATCGTGCAGCCGGCTGAGGACGTCATCGTCGCGGCAGCGACGGGCCCGGGCCGCAGCGCCCTGGCCATCGTCCGGGTGAGCGGCGCGGGAGCGCTGCCGCTGGCGTCAGCTCTGGCGGGTCGGGTCGACTGGGAGCCGCGTCGGGCGACGCTCGTGACCCTGCAGTTGGCCGACGGACTCACGGAGCGGGCCCTCGTGACCACGTTCCCTGGACCCGCGTCCTACACCGGCGAGGACCTCGTCGAGTTCACCACCCATGGCAGCCCGGTCATCGTCGACGCGCTGATGCGCGCCTGCACCGCCCGCGGTGCGCGACTCGCCGAACCCGGTGAGTTCACGTTGCGCGCCCATCTCCACGGCCGTGTCGATCTGGTGCAGGCCGAGGCGGTCCAGGATCTCGTGTCGGCAGTGACGCCGGCGCAGGTACGGGTCGCGTCCGCTCACCTCGAAGGCGTCCTGAGTACGACGTTGAGGCGAATAGGCGACGAGATCGCCGAACTCAGGGCACTACTCGAAGCCTCACTCGACTTCCCCGACGAGGGATTTCACTTCATCAGTCCGGCCGAGGTCGAGACGCGCGTGAGCGGGCTGGAGGCCGAGTGCCGCGCGCTGCTGGGGACCGCCGACGCCGGACGTCGCCTCCACGACGGCGCGCTGGTCGTGATCGCCGGCCGGCCGAATGCCGGCAAGTCGAGTCTCTTCAATGCTCTTCTCGGGCGACCGCGGGCGATCGTCACCGACGTGCCCGGCACGACCCGCGACCTGTTGTCGGAGTCGATCGAACTCGGGGGCGTGCCCGTCACGCTCGTGGACACCGCGGGGCTGCACGAGACGGTGCATGTCGTCGAGCGCGAGGGCGTGGCGCGGTCCAGGGACGCCATGAGTGCCGCCGACATCGTCATCGTGGCGGTGGATCCTTACGGGTCCGATGCGGACCTGGCGGCGACTGGCGCGCTATGGGAGGCCGCCGATCCGCGTCGGCGCCTGTGCGTCGTGACAAAGCAAGACCTTGGTGGGGAACTGGAACGGCGGCGGCCGGGAGTGTTGGCCGAGTGGATTCCTGCCGACGCGGTCATGAGCAGTGCCGTGGCGCCGGGCGGGATCGACGGGCTGACGTCGGCGCTCGGTGAGCGCCTCGGTCGGTCGTCGTGGGAAGGCACGACCCTGACTCACGCGCGGCATCGATCGCTGGTGGAGCAGTGCGCGGCGTCGTTGGGTACCGCAGTCGCACTGGTGCGGAGCGGCGGGTCGGAGGAGTTCCTGCTCGTCGATCTGCAGGAGGCGCTGCAGGCATTGGCGCGGCTGCGTGGCCTCGAAACGAGCGAGGACGTGCTGCGCACCATCTTCGCGAGCTTCTGCATCGGCAAGTGACGGCCGCGCGTACTGGTAAGGAATGGTGTACGCAATGACGATGCGGGCCGACGTGGTGGTGGTGGGAGCGGGCCATGCGGGCATCGAGGCCGCGTGGGCGGCCTCGCGCCTTGGCGCGTCGGTCATCGTGTGCACGCTCTCGCCGCAAACAATAGGTCAGATGCCCTGTAATCCAGCCATCGGGGGCACGGCGAAGGCACATCTCGTCCGCGAGATCGACGCACTTGGCGGTCTGATGGCCGAAGCCATCGATGCGACAGGCATCCAGTTCAGACTGCTCAATCGGAGCCGCGGTCCGGCGGTGTGGTCACCGCGGGCCCAGGCGGACAAGCAGCTCTACGCGGCGCACGTCCGACGACGGCTCGAAGGCGCGGACGGAATTGCCTTCGTATACGGGGAAGTCGCGGCGCTGCTGGTCGAAGGTGCGCGCGTCCAGGGCGTGTCGCTGGGAGACGGTCGCCAAGTGCTGGCGTCGCAGGTCGTGCTGACGACGGGCACCTTTCTCGACGGTGTGATTCACGTCGGCCCGGACCAGCGAAGGGCTGGGCGGTACGACGAGCCGTCGGCGCGAGCGCTCTCGGAGTCGGTGCGCGCACTTGGCCTCCCCGTGGGTCGCCTGAAAACGGGCACGCCGCCGCGGG
>DATJTM010000373.1:0-15543 GCA_035503395.1 Luteitalea sp. | reverse complement strand
GTCGAGCTGAAGCTCGACGCTCACCGTCGTGGGGACGTACCCGGTACCCGGCACCCGGTACCCGGATCCCGGTTCCCGTCTAGATGCCGTTATCCGCTCGCACTGCGTCCCGTAACTGGTCGGTCATGTTCGGCATTGCCGCGACCACGCGATTCCAGTTGGGAATCAGCGGCGTACCCAGCGGATCGTCGAGGAATTGCTTGCTGGCCAGTTCCACGCCACGCGCGAAAGCCTCGACTGCCGATTCCTCCGCGTGCCGGTCGAACTCGAGGCCATTCAGCATCGCGTCGTGATGGAAACGCTGGAGCGTGTCTTCGGCGGTGCGCACGTACGTGGCGAGCAGCGTCGCGAAGGTGCCCCCCGACAGCTGCACGCCCTCGGCCGCGAGCTGACGGAACAGTGACTTGCAGATGTCGACCGTCATCTTCATCAGCCCGGTCGACGCGTCGTCGGCCGACACCTGCTGATGCTTGTGGTCGTATCGGTCGGCGATGCCGACCTGGCAGATGCGGCGCAGCGAGGTATTGCGATAGATCTCGCCGAGCATGCCTACCTCGAGTCCCCAGTCACCCGGGATGCGCACGGCCCGCATGACGTCGACGTCCATCGCCACCTCGCCGGCGAGGATGTAGCGGAAGCTGTCCATGTAGGCCAGCAGCGGCTGCGTGCCGACGATGCGGGTCAGGCTGCGGATGATCGGCGTCATCAGCAGTCGCGTCACGCGGCCATGCATGCGGTTGCTGCCGACGCGCGGATAGAACCCCTTCGAGAACGTGTACCCGAGCGTCGGATTGGTCACTGGATAGCAGAGGCGCGCCAGCAGGGATCGGTCGTAGGTGACGATGTCGCTGTCGTGCAGCGCGACGACTTCGACGTCCGCCTCGCCGAGCAGGTAGCCGTACGTCATCCAGCACGACCGGCCCTTGCCCTGCTCGCCGATCGGCAGGGCGGCCGCGTGCATTTCACGATAGAGTTCGGCAAGGCGTGGCCCGTCGTGCCAGACGACGGAGACCGGGGTCGGGAAATCGTCGAACGCGCGCCGGGCGGCATCGAACTGCGTCGCGTCGGCCCGGTCGAGCGACACCACCAACCGTTTCAGGTAGGGCACGCGCCGCAGTTCCGACACGATACGCGGCATCGCCGGCCCCTCGAACTCCGAGTACAGCGCCGGCAGCAGCAGGGCCGTCGGACGACGACGCCCATGGACGACCAGTTCGGCCTCGAGCCGCTCGAGGGCTTCCGGCGTGCCGAGGTTGTGGAACGTGGTGAACACGCCGACCTGGTAGAAGTCGCTCACGGCCGCATCATCGGAGCGTCGGCGGTCGCGGCGCAAGCTCGACGGCCGAATGTCGAGGAGAATCGATTCGTGATGGGTAAGTCGAAGGCCACGCTTCTGTGCGCACTGCTGCTGATGGCCGGTTGCCGCCAGGGTGGCGACGAGTTCGAAGCCACGACGGCGGCGCGACGATTTCCGATTGCCGGGACTGTCCGGGGCGCCAACGCCGCCACCGGCGAAGTGACGGTCGCCCACGGTGAGATTCCACAGTTCATGGACGCCATGACCATGAGCTTTCGCGTCAAGGAGCGCTGGGTCGCCGGCGTCGCCACGGCCGGCGATCAGCTCACCGGCACGCTCGTCGTCGATGGCGCGCGATCCTGGATCGAGGGCACCAGCCTCACCAAGCCGCCAGCGGCGTCGACCGACACCCCGGGCAGCACGGAGACGGCGCCCGCAATCGGTCCGCCGCCTGGGACACCTTTGCCGGACGCGCCGCTCGTCGACCAGTCCGGTCGTGCCGTCCGCGTCCGCGACTTCGCAGGTCGCGACCTGATCATCACCTTCATCTACACGCGCTGCCCGCTTCCGGACTACTGCCCACGGATGCTGGCCCAACTCAACGAAGCTGCCGCGCGCCTCGAGAAGGCCGGACGCCGAGACGAGGTGCAGATGCTGGCGATCACGATCGACCCGACGTTCGACACGCCGGTGATCCTCGATGCGTACGGACGCGCGCACATCAAGGAGTCGGGCCCCGACCCGTTCCATCGCTGGTCGCTGCTGACCGGCACGCCAGAGAACGTCAAGGCCTGGGCGTCGTTGTTCGACCTCACGTACGAGAAGGACGGCACCGACATCGCGCACGGCCTGCGCACCGGCGTCGCCGACCGCGACGGCAAGGTCGTCGGTCTGCTCCGCGGCAACGACTGGAGCGTCAACGATCTGATGGCGCTGCTGCCCAGTCGTAGTCAGTAGCGCCTCTTCTCTCGCATCCGTAGCCGTCGAACGTCTCCCAGTCGTAGCCGTCGAACTTTAGTTCGACGGTGAGCGTCGAGCTGAAGCTCGACGCCTACGTCCGAGGGGACGGCGGCCGCGCGGCACACCCGACTGCCGACTCGCCGACTCGCCGACTGCCGACTCTCCGACTGCCGACTGCCGATGTAGCCGTCGAACTTCCCCAGTCGTAGCCGTCGAACTTTAGTTCGACGGTGAGCGTCGAGCTGAAGCTCGACGCCTACGTCCGGATAGAGGCTCCGACCAACAACGTCGTTCCGGTGTCTAACGCTTCCAGACAGCTACACAGGAGGCGTTCATGGTGCGTGCCCTCGTTGCCGCCGGCATCGTCGCAGTCACTGCGATGGTTGCCGTGGCGGCGATCCCGTCCGAAGTGTATTCACCGCCGCGCGAGCCTGTGCGCCGGGACCCGGCCCCGCCTGGCGTCCGCCTGCATCGGACCGCTGGTCAAGGGCACGTGGACAGTCGTCGGATCACTCTGACCGGGGAGGTTTACGACAGCGCCGGACGCGCGCTGGGAGGCGCCGTCATCGACGCCAGCCACGAGGCGAGTGGCTGGCGCGCGCTCGCGCTGGCCGACCAGAACGGGAAGTTCCGGATCGAGTCGGTCCCGCTTGGTGAGATTCGGTGTGTCGTTCGACTCTCGGGGACCGCATTCACGCACGTATTCACGACAGTGCCGTCGATGACGACGGTGACCTTGCGTCCGCCGGACCGAGAGGTGGCGCGCGAGTCGCTGTTTGCCACCGCCCGTCCCGGCGTCGCCCCGCCGCCTTCGTCGCCAATGAACACCGCATCGGTGGAGATGCTGTCGAGGGCGCAGCGGTCCGCCCAGGCTGGTGCCGTGGCCTTCAGCATCATGCCCGCCGAACGGCCGACGTCGATGGATGCGTATGCGCGTGTCGACCCATCGGGGTACCGCCGCGTGGCCGATGCGCCGCTCTCGACCTTCAGCGTCGACGTCGACACCGCGTCCTACGCCAATGCGCGGCGCTTCCTGATGGAAGGCGCCCTCCCGCCAGCCGATGCGGTCCGGGTCGAAGAGTGGGTGAACTACTTTCCTTACACGTACGCATCACCGACGGGGCAGGACGCCTTCAGCGTCAGCACGGCGTTGACAGCGTGCCCGTGGAATGCGAAGCACCAGCTGCTCCGCGTCGGGGTGCGAGGCCGGGCGCTGCCCGAGCGCGACGCGGCACCGCGAAATCTCGTGTTCCTGGTCGATGTGTCCGGGTCGATGACATCGGCCGACAAGCTGCCGCTGGTGCGGACATCCCTGCGCCTGCTCGTCGATCAGCTCACGGCCCGCGACCGCATCGCACTGGTGGTCTACGCCGGCAGCACCGGGCTCGTCCTGCCGTCGACGCCCGGCGACCAGAAAGGGCGGATCCACGACGCGCTGCAGCGCCTCGAGGCCGGCGGATCGACGAACGGCGCCGGCGGGATCCAGCTGGCGTACCAGACGGCGCGCGAGGGTTTCATCAAGGGTGGTGTCAATCGCGTAGTGCTGGCCACCGACGGCGACTTCAACGTCGGCATCACGTCGATGGGTGACCTGACGCGCCTGATCGAGGAACAGCGGAGTCAAGGGGTCTTCCTGTCGGTGCTCGGCGTCGGCCGTGGCAACCTCAAGGACGCCACCCTCGAAAGTCTCGCCGACCGTGGCAACGGCAACTACGCCTACATCGACTCGCTGCAGGAAGCGCGTCGCGTGCTCGTGGAGCAGGTCGGCGCGACGCTGGTGACCATCGCGAAGGACGTCAAGCTGCAGGTCGAGTTCAATCCGCGACACGTCGCCGCGTACCGCCTGACTGGTTACGAGAACCGGGCGCTGCAGACCGAAGACTTCGCCGACGACCGGAAGGATGCCGGCGAGATCGGCGCCGGGCACACGGTGACGGCGCTCTACGAGATCGTGCCCCCGGGCCAGGAACGCGATCTGCCGGGGGGCGCGACGGCGCTGCGCTATCAGGAGACCGCGGGCAAGCCAGCTGATGGGCGGCAGGGCGAGCTGGCCACCGTGAGCGTGCGGCACAAGGAGCCCGACGGCGACACCAGCGTGCTCCGTACCCATGCGGTCGGTACGACCGTGGCGGCTGCCGACGTCGACACCGCCTTTGCGTCGGCGGTGGCCGAAGCCGCCCTCGTCCTCCGCAAGGATCCGCTGGCGACAGGCGCGTCGCTGGCCGCGGCCGCGAGGCGCGCAGGCGGCAGCCTGGGGACCGATCCCGGCGGCTGGCGGGCCGAGTTAGTCCGGCTGATGCAGCTGGCCGGCAGCCTGCAGTCGCTGCAGACCCTGCCGGCGACGTCGGAACCGCAGTAGCGACCTTCCGTATGAGAATGGGGCGCGCCGACCGCGCCCCATTGCCGATGAAGACACCGCACCTGCTCCGTCGCCTCGTCCGCGCCGCCGTGGCGCTCGCCATTGTTGCCAGTGCCCGGCCGGCGGTGGCCGTCGACACGACCGACACGCGGTTGCTGTCGCAGCCCGCCCTCAGCGCCACGCACGTCGCATTCATCTACGGCGGCGACCTGTACGTCGCCGGCCTCGACGGCAGCAACGTCCGGCGCCTGACCAGCGACGAAGGCATCGAGCGGGCCCCCGCGTTCTCGCCCGACGGCCGTCAGATCGCCTTCAGCGCCGAGTACGACGGCAACGTCGACGTGTTCATCGTGCCGCTGACCGGCGGCGTGCCGAAGCGTCTCACGTGGCACCCGGGCGCCGACGTCGTGCAGGGCTTCACGCCCGATGGCAGGCGCGTCCTCTTCACGTCGCCGCGAGCCGTCTTCACGACGCGGTACACGCAGCTGTACACGGTGCCGACCGGTGGCGGCATCGAGACGGCGCTGCCGATTCCGAACGCGTCGCGCGGCAGCTACAACGCCGATGGCACCCGCATCGCCTACAACCCGCTCAACCCGGCGCACCTGCAGTGGAAGCGCTATCGCGGCGGCTCGGTCGGCACCATCACGATTTACGACCCGAAGACGCACGCCACCGAGCGCATCGCACAGCCCGCCACGCGGGCCAACGACGTCGACCCGCAGTGGCTGGGTGACGCGCTGTATTTCCGCTCCGACCGCGACGGCGAGTTCAACCTCTATCGCTTCGACCCGGCCGGCAAGCAGGTCACGCGTTTGACGACGCACGACGACTTCCCGGTGCTCGGCATCTCGGCGGCAGCGGGGCGCATCGCGTACGAGCAGGCGGGCTACCTTCACGTCTACGACGTGCAGACCAAACAGGCGCGTCGCCTGACGATCGGCATCGGCACCGACCTCGTGGATCTGCGGCCACGCTTCGCCAAGGGTGCCGAGTGGATTCGAGCCGCGTCGATCTCGCCGTCGGGCGCCAGGCTGGCACTGGAGTACCGCGGCGAGATCGTCACGGTGCCGGCGGAGAAGGGCGATCCGCGCAACATCACCGCCACCGTCGGTGTGCACGAACGGGCTCCCGAGTGGTCGCCCGACGGGCGCAGCCTGGCGTACTTCTCCGACGCCGGCGGCGAATACGCGCTGCACGTGCGCGCCCAGGACGGCAAGGGCGAACCGAAGATCCTGAAACTCGCGGGCAGCGGGTTCTACGACGCGCCGGTGTGGTCGCCGGACAGCGCGCGGATCGCGTTCCGCGACAACGGCCGCACGGTGTACGTCGCCACTGTGTCGACTGGCGCGATCGCCAGGGTCGTCACCGAACCCATCTACCGGCCCGGTCCTTTCGGCGAAACCACCTACAGCTGGTCGCCGGACAGCAAGTGGCTCGCCTACACGAGCACGAGCGTCGCGCAGGTGCAGTCAGCGCACGTGTGGTCGGTGGACAAGGCGCAGTCGTTCCCGATCACCGACGGGCTCAGCGACGTCGCCGAGCCGGTCTTCGATCGCAACGGCAAGTACCTGTACCTGCTGGCGTCGACCGATGCGGGCCCGGTGCGTGACTGGTTCTCGCAGTCCAACGCCGACATGCGCGCCACGAGCGCGATCTACCTCGTCGTTCTGAAGAAGGGTGAGGTCTCGCCACTCGCGCGTGAGAGCGACGAGGAAAAGGCCGCGGCGGCCGATGCGACCGCGACCAAGGATGCGCAGGCAGCGGCAGCCGCCGGCAAGACCGCGGCCGAACTCGCCCCGGGCGCCACGCCATCGGCGGCGGCCGACGCCGCCAAGGCGAAGACCGGGCCGGCGGCGACCGTCATCGACGTCGACGGCCTCTCGACCCGCATCATCGCGCTGCCAGTGCCAGCCGGCGAGTACTCGGGCCTGCAGACCGGCGAGACCGGCAAGGTTTTCTACCTGCGATCGATGGACGGCAAGTCGTCGGTGCAGCAGTTCGACCTCAAGACCCGCAAGACCGACGCCTACGTATCCGCGGCCGACCAGTTCCTGCTGTCGGCCGACGGCAAGAAGCTGCTGTATCGCAACGGGCAGGCGCTGCACGTGGTTGCCACCGACAAGAAGCCCGATGGCGGCGGCGGCAAGGTCGATGTCGATGCGGTGCAGGTGCGCATCGACCCGCAGGCCGAGTGGCCGCAGATCTTCGACGAGGCGTGGCGCATCAACCGCGATTACTTCTACGCGACCAACTACCACGGCCGCGACTGGGCCGCGATGAAGCGCAAGTACGCCGTCTTCCTGCCCCACCTGGCCCACCGCACCGACCTGGCGCGCGTCATCCAGTGGATGGCCAGCGAGCTGGCCGTCGGCCATTCCTATGGCGGCGGCGGCGACGTGCGCCGCCGCCCCGGTATCGTCCCCGGCGGTCTGCTCGGCGCCGACTTCGACATCGTCAGCGATCGCTATCGCATCAGGAAGGTGTACGGCGGCCTGAACTGGACGCCGACGCTGCGGTCGCCACTGACCGAGCCGGGCGTCGACGTCCAGGCCGGCGAGTTCCTGCTCGCCGTCAACGGCATCGACCTGCGGCCGTCGACGGCCAACCTGCACGCGCCATTCGAGAACACGGCCGGCAAGCTCGTCGAGCTCACCGTCGGCCCGAACGCCGATGGCAGCGGTTCGCGGACGGTGAAGGTGGTGCCGGTCGAGAGTGAGGCCGCACTGCGCAATCGCGATTGGGTCGAGGGCAACCTGCGCAGGGTGACCGAGGCGACCAAGGGGCGCGTTGCGTACGTGTACGTGCCCAACACCGCAGGACTGGGCCACGAGTACTTCAAGCGCTACTTCTTCCCGCAGACCAATCGCGAAGCCGTCATCGTCGACGAACGCTTCAACGGCGGTGGGCAGGTCGCCGACTACTACATCGACCTGCTGCGGCGTCCGCTCATCAGCTACTGGGCGACGCGTCACGGTGAGCCGATCCGCACGCCGTCGGCCGCGATCCTCGGACCCAAGGTCATGGTGACCGATGAAACAGCGGGCTCGGGTGGCGACCTGTTGCCGTGGATGTTTCGCAAGTTCCAGCTGGGCCCGATCGTCGGCAAGCGCACCTGGGGCGGGCTCGTCGGCATCCTCGGGTACCCGGTCCTCATGGATGGCGGCACCGTGACCGCCCCCAACCTCGCGATCTTCACCGAGGACGGATGGGTGGTCGAGAACGAGGGCGTGCCGGCCGACATCGAGGTCGAACAAACACCGGCCGACGTCATCGCCGGCAAGGACCCGCAGCTCGAACGCGCCATCCAGGTGGCGCTCGAGCAGTTGCAGAAGAACCCTGTCAGGATCCCGGCGCGCCCGCGCGATCCGGTCAGGTGACCCGCAGCGCGACGACCGTCATGTCGTCGGCCCGTCCCTGCCTGCCGGCCGCATCGAGCAATGTGGCCGGCAGATCGGCGAGGTGCTGCAGGCGCGCCGCCATCACGAGGCGGTGCAGCGCGGAGATGGGGATCGCCGTCCAGGCGCCATCCGACATGAGCAGGATGGTGTCGCCCTTCGCGATCGGTTCGTGGATCGTCACGCCATCGGCCTGACCGCTGCCCAGCGACGCCGAGGCGCGTTCGTTGAGCACGCGACATCCGTGCTCGTTCACGAGCCAGGCGCGGGAGTCACCGGCGCTCGCGCCGACCACGCGCGCGTCATTGACCGCAACACCGACGAACGTGCAGTGCGGCCCGTTGGCCATGGCCGCATCGGTGCCCTGCATCCACTGATTCCACGACGGGAACCGCCACAGATCCAGCGTGCCGCTCTCGACCTGTCGCGTGAACGCTCGCAGCACCTGCGTCGCGCACTGCGGCGCCGGACCGGCGCCATCGCAGAGCGCGGCGACGTCGCCGGCTGGGCGACGGATCCAGAACGCATCCTCGCTGTTGGAGGCGCCGTCGCGGGGCCGCGTCGCGCCGTAGCATTCCACCCGCATCAGCGGTTGCGGGTCACCTTCACGCCGTGTGCGTCGAGCGCCGACAACACCTGGTCGACGGCGCGAGCACTCATGCGAAGGACGACGGGAGAGGAGCCCTCGAGGCGAATCCAGTGGCTCGGACTGCGGCGCAGCGCGAAGCGGGCCGGGCCGCGCGTGTAGTACGTCGCCTGCGTGATCGCGCTGTAAGGCACCGTCTTCTTGACTTCGTCGTCCTCGTCGACGACCACCACCGCCTTGCCATCCAGTCGTACGCTGACGTCGAACTCCTCGTCCTCGTCGTCGATGCGTTCGATGTAGACGATCCCGCCGAAGCTCGCCGGCGCGGCGGGCGCCGCGGGCGCCACTGCCGGCGGCAGCGCCGTTGTTTCGACCGGCGGCGCGGGTGTCGTGACGACCGGCGCGGTGGCTGGAGCATCTGGCGTGACCGACGTCGACGTCGTGGTCGCGGCAGCCGTCGGGTCCGGCCGGCGCGCCATCGCCATCGGCCCGGGAGCCGTCGTGGTGGCCGGCGGCAGAACGATGGCCTCCGGCGGCGCGACGACGTTGGGTGATGTTCCGGGCAGGGGCGGCATCGTGGTGTCGGCGGGGGTGCCTGTCACCGATGTCGTGATCGCACCGTCGACCGGAGGTACGGGACGCGGCCGGAGGAAGAACGCCCACACGAGGGCCAGGCCGACCACCGCCATCGCCCCGAGCGCCGCCAGCGCCGGCCACGTACGCCGCGGCGATTGCCGTGGGAGCTCGATGCCGTGCTGCGTGCGCGACTGCGTCAGCGTCGCGGGCAGTGTCGGCAGGGGTGGGGGAGTGAGCGGCGTGGCTGGTGCCCCGGCCGGCGACGAGGGGGCGGCCGCAGGGGCCGCCGTTTCGAAGGCCGTGCGCAGGTCGTCGCGGAGCGACGCCGCGGTCGGTGGCCGATCAGCCGCTCGTCGCGCCAGCGCGCGCAGGAGTGGCGCTGCGGCAGGCGCGGCGGCTGGTGGCAGCAGCGCCGCGACGTCTGGCGGCGGGCCGTCGACGATCTCGCGCAGCAGTCCCGCTGTCGTCGAACTGCGATAGGGTCGCCGGCCGGCGAGCAACTCGCAAGCGAGGACGGCGAACGCGTACAGATCGGTACGGCCGTCGATCGGCTCGTCCATCACCTGCTCGGGCGCCATGTAGAGCAGCGTGCCGACGGCGTGTCCGGTGCGGGTGAGGCCGTCCTGCCCGGCGACCTTGGCGATGCCGAAGTCGAGCAGTCGAGCCCGGCCTCGCGTGTCGATCAGCACGTTGGCCGGTTTCAGGTCGCGATGGACGACGCCGAGATGGTGCGCGTACTGGAGCGCGTCGAGCACCTCGTCGATCCAGCGCAGCGCCTCGTTCGTGTCGATCGGCGTGCCCGACTCCAGCATGTGCTGCAGCGTCTCGCCCTGCACGAACTCGGTGACCATGTACAGCACGTCCTCGTCGCGCGAGAAGCCGTGCAGCCGAAGGATGTGCGGGTGATCGAGGCTGGCGAGGATGCGGGCTTCGGTGCGGAACCGTTCCTCGGCATCGGGCGATCCAGTGACGTCGGTGCGCAGCACCTTGATGGCCACCTGGCGGCCGATCATCTCGTCGGTCGCCTGGTAGACGGCCCCCATGCCGCCGCGTCCCAGCAGTCTGTCCAGCCTGTACTGGCCGAGTCGTGTGCCGATCATGTCCGCTCGGGAGGCGTGATGCGGCTGGTCGAACGCCGCGGGAGGCGCGTGGCGCCGGGCCGGCGGAGACCGCCGATCGCGTCGAAGTATAGCTTTGACAGCCCCCGGACCGCCGTGGCGAAATAGCCGGACTTCCGGAGCCTTCTCATGATCACTCGCCGTGAATTCCTGCAGGTCGCCTCGGTCGCCAGCGGCACCCTCGCTACCGCCGACCTCTCGTTTGCGTTGCAAGCGCCCCAGAAAGGACGCTTCGCCATCTCGCTCGCCGAGTGGTCGCTGCACCGCGCCCTTTTCAAGAAAACGATCACCAATCTCGACTTCGCACGGCTGGCGAAGGAGGAGTACGGGGTCACTGGCCTCGAATACGTCAACCAGTTCTTCAAGGACAAGGCGAAGGACCAGGCGTACCTGAAGGACCTCAAGTCGCGTGCCGACGGGCACGGCTTGAAGAACGTGCTGATCATGATCGATGGCGAGGGCACGCTCGGTGCGCCCGACGAGGCCGAGCGCGCCAAGGCGGTCGAGAACCACAAGCCATGGGTCGATGCCGCGAAGTTCCTCGGCTGTCACGCCATCCGCGTCAACGCCGGCAGCAGCGGCACCTACGCCGAGCAGCAGAAGCTCGCCGCCGACGGCCTCCGCCGGGTCGGTGAATACGGGGCCTCCCAGGGCATCCACGTCATCGTCGAGAACCATGGCGGGTTGTCGAGCAACGGTCAGTGGCTCGCCGGCGTGATGAAGCTGGTGGGCCTGCCCGGCGTGGGGACGCTGCCAGACTTCGGCAACTTCCGCGTCAGCCAGACCGAGGAATACGACCGGTACAAGGGCGTCACCGAACTGATGCCGTATGCGAAGGGCGTGAGTGCCAAGACGCACGACTTCGATGCGCAGGGCAACGAGACGCACACCGACTACAAGAAGATGCTCGACATCGTGAAGGCGTCGACGTATCGCGGCTTCATCGGCATCGAGTACGAAGGCAACACACTCGGCGAGCCCGAGGGCATCAAGGCGACCAAGGCGCTGCTCGAGCGCCACCTCCAGGGTTATCTGTGAACAGACGCACGCTGGTGACTTCCCTGGCCGTCATGCTCTCGGGCGTGACGGCCTCGTTCTCGTTTGGCCAGACGGCGGCGCCCACGGCCGCCGCAGCGACGCCCGTCGTCGCGCCGTTCGCGCCCGGCGTCCGCTACGACGCCGCGATTCCTACCCTGAAGCAAGTGCTCGGGCACGAGCACGGCGAAGTGATCACACCGCCCGATGGCGCGGTGACGTACTTCAAGGCGCTCGCCCAGGCGGCGCCGACGCGGACCCGGCTCATCGAATACGGCCGCACGTGGGAAGGCCGTCCGCTGGTGGTGCTCGCCATCGCCTCGCCCGAGCGGATGGCGCAGATCGAGACGGTGCAGAAGGGGCTGCAGCGGCTCGCCGATCCGCGCGGACTGTCAGGCGCAGAGGAAGAATCACTCCTGTCGTCGCTGCCCGTCGCCGTGTGGCTGATGCACGCGGTGCACGGCAACGAAATCTCGTCGACCGACGCGGCGTTGCTCGAGGCCTATCACCTGCTGGCGGCGCAGGGCGACGCCCAGGTGGCGACGATCCTGCGCGACGCCGTCGTGCTGATCGACCCACTCGAAAATCCGGATGGCCGCGCGCGGTTCATCGCCACCAACCTGCAGGCGATGGGACCGTCTGCCGATCCGGAGCCGTTCTCGGCCGAGCACAACGAGCCGTGGCCCGGCGGCCGCGCCAATCACTACCTGTTCGACATGAACCGCGACTGGTTCGCGCAGTCGCAGGCCGAGACGCGTGGCCGCACGAAGCTGTATCTCCAGTGGTACCCGCAGGTCGTCGTCGACCTGCACGAGATGGGTGGCGACTCGAGCTACTACTTCGCACCGCCGGCCGATCCGTTGAATCCGCACATCACGCCGCAGCAGGTCGGGTGGTTCAACACGATCGGCAAGGCGAACGCGGCTCGCTTCGACGAGCGCGGCTTCGCGTACTTCATCCGCGAAGTATTCGACTCGTTCTATCCCGGCTACGGCGAGTCATGGCCGATCTTCCACGGCGCCGTCGGCATGACCTACGAGATGGCGTCGTCGCGCGGGCTCGCCTACCGGCGCGACGACGACACGGTGCTGACGTATCGCGACGGTGTGCTGCGCCACTTCACCGCGGCGATCACGACGGCGCACACCGCCGCCGTCAATCGTCAGCAACTGCTGCGCGACTTCCTGGGCTATCGCCTTAGCGCCATCGCTGACGGCGAGAAAGGCAAGACGCGCGCGTGGCTGGTGCCGGTGGGGCCCGATCCGGCCCGTGCCCACCGTTTCGCCCGCCTGCTGCGCGACCAGGGCTTCGACGTCCTGCGATCGACCGATGCGATCACCGTCGGCACCCGCACGCTCGCTGCCGGCACCTACGTCGTACCCGCCGCACAGCCGGCCGGCCGCCTGCTGCAGAACCTGATGGATCCGTCGATCAGCCAGCCCGAGCCATTCGTGCAGGAGCAGGAGCGGCGTCGCCGGAAGCGCCTGCCCGACCAGATGTACGACGTGACCGGGTGGCACCTGCCGTCGGCCTTCGACGTCGACGTGGTGGCGTTCGACCGCGCGGTGTCGACCCTGAAGACCGAAGCGGTCTCGACGCCCGCGGCGATCACGCTGCCGGCCGCCAAGGTGGGTTACGTGATGCCGTGGGGCACGGGGACGGCAGCCCTCGTGATTGCCGCGCAGGAAGCCGGGCTGAAGCTGCGCTTCGCCGACGCCGGCTTCACCATCGCCGGACGCGCCTATCCGGTCGGAACGGCCATCGTCCGCAACGCGGAGAACGGCGCCGACCTGATGGCGACGTTGTCGCGGCTGGCGACCGAACACGGCGCCGACGTCGTGCCGGTGGATTCGGCCTTCGTCGAGGCCGGCATCTCGCTCGGCAGCAACGACGTCGTGCCGCTGAAGGCGCCGCGCGTGCTGCTCGCGTGGGATTCGCCGACCTCGTCGCAGAGCGCCGGTTGGGCCCGCTACGTGCTCGAACGCCGCTACGGCCAGCGGGTGACTGCCGTCCGCGTCAGCGCCCTCGGCATCGTCGACCTGCCGCGCTTCGACGTGCTGGTGTTGCCGTCGGGCAACTATGGCCAGTCAATCGGCGGGCCGGTGCTGCAGCGCCTCAAGGATTGGGTCAGCGCCGGCGGCACGCTCGTGACCCTCGCCGAGGCGACGCGCTGGGCGACCCGCGAGAGCGTTGGGCTGCTCGATACGACTCCCGAACTGCGGGACGGCCGTCCCGAATCGTCGGGCGGCGGACAGGGAGGCTCGTCGAGCGGCGGGCAGGGCAGCGGCGGCAATCGTCCGGGTGGTGGCAGCGGCCCCGCGAATACCGACGCGGCCAAGCAGCCGATCGATCTCGAGAAGGCGACGCAGCCCAAGGAGGAGCCGCCCGTGTCGACGTCGGGCGCGCTGATCCGCGCGTCGCTCGACACCGAGCACTGGCTCACCGCCGGCACCGACGGCGAGGTCCAGGTGATGGTGGAAGGCACGCGCGTGTTCTCGCCGATCACGCTCGACAAGGGCCGCAACGTCGCGACGTATCGAACGGGCGACGGTGCCGTCGCGGCTGGCCTGATGTGGCCGGAGGCGAAGACACAGCTCGCGAACAAGCCGTTCGTGATCGCCCAGCCGCGCGGCCGCGGTCACGTCATCGCATTCACGGAAGACCCGAACTTCCGCGCGTTCATGGAAGGCACGCAGCTGTTGTTCATCAACGGCGTGTTGCTGGGGCCGGCACACTGAAACTGCGAAAGGACAAAAAGTTCGAAAAGGCCAAAAAGGTCTAGAAGTTCCGGAAGGGCAGGAAGGCACGGGGGAGGGCGGCGAGGTGTCATTCCTTCTCGCCCTTTTGGTCCTTCTAGCCCTTGGAACTTGTCGCGGCCACTCGCCGTCTAGAGCGCGAGACTGTAGACGACCGCGTGATCCGGACCGCCCTCGCGGCCGTGCGGCGCGTGAATCGGTCGCTCGCACGTGTAAGCGAAGCCGCACCTCTCGTAGAACAGGACGGCCGGCGCGTTGCCGGGCATGACGGCGACGTCCAGGCGGGCGGCGCCGACGCGGCGCACCCGACGCGACTCGTGCTCCACCAGTGCCCGGCCGATTCCGCGTCGATGCCACGCGGGGTCCACGTACAAGGTGAACAGCTCCGCGCCCTCGTCGTCACCCCAGCCGCTGCCGGCGACGCCGACGACGATGTCGCCCACCGTGGCCACGTCGAATCCGAACCAGAGCGGTGTGGGGAAAATCTCGCGATGCAGGCGCTCGTGGCCGTACCAGTGCGCGATGACGCGATCGATGTAGTCGTCGGTCACCAGGCCGTTGTAGGCCTGCCGCGTCGCCCGCGCGCACACGTCGGCGATGGTCGGCACGTCGGCCGGATCGGCCTCACGAATGCCCGGAAGCAGCGCGCTCACCCGACGAGCGTCATGAAGCTGCAGCTCGATGCGGGCGCAGCGGCGCGACCGGCGTTGATGGCACCGAGCAGCACCTCGGCGATGTAGGCGTAGCCGGCGTCGTTGGGGTGAAACCCGTCGGCCGAGTAGATGCCGGCGTTGTACGAACGCGCATCGCACATCAGGTCGACGACCGGAACGCGACTGCTCAGCGGATTGATGGCGTCCCTCGTCAGGCGCACGGCGACGTCCTGCACGATGCGCCGCTCGGCGATCGGACGGCCGGCGATGTAGGGCAGCGCGCCGAAATTGGGCGCGTTCAGCACGACGATGAACGCGCCAGGGGCCCGAGCCCGGATGACGTCGATGAGCCGCCCGTAGTCGCGCGCGAAGCCCTGCACCTGTGCGTTCAGGAAGGCGTTCGGATCGCTGCCGCCGCGACCGGCACCGATGGCCGAGGCGATGGTGTTGACGTCGTTGCCGCCCGCGAAGATCGTCACGAGTGTCGTCGACGGCGGGATGAACGGCCCCAGCTGTTCGATGAAGTTGCCCGGAATGCCGCGGCCGAGTTCGTTGCCGAGTGCCTGCACGTCGGGACTGAGTACGGCGCCGGGAAGGGCGAGATTGAGCAGTGAGACGGTGCGACTCTCGCCAAGTGACCGTTGCACGCGGCCGACGTACGACGTGCTGTCCCGGCAGCTGGTCGCCAGCGGCAGGCAGGGCACGCTGGCCCCGACACCGGCCGCATCGCTGGCGCCAATCGGGGTGTAGACGACCGGGGTCGTCCCCGTCGGTGGTGTCGGCGACGTCGGCGTACCGCCGCCAC
>DATJTM010000372.1:0-2378 GCA_035503395.1 Luteitalea sp. | reverse complement strand
TGGCCGACGACCGTCCACCCCAGCACCAGCACCACGACGAGCCACCAGCTCCGGCTACCTCGTTCCGCCACCCGCATCAGGCGGATGACTCTAATCTGGTGCAATCAGCACTTCAAACGGGCTCAAAACGACTCATACTGGTTCGATACCAATGGATGCGACTTCCCGGAACACCACGACGGCGCCCGTCACCCTGCGGGTGGCGGCCAGCCGCCTCGGCATCGCGTACTCGACGCTCAAACGCTGGGTGGGCGACGGGCGTATTCGGACGACGCGGACGGCCGGTGGCCATCACCGCGTGGCGGTGAGCGAGATCGAGCGCCTGGCGGCGCACGATCCAGTGCCGGCGCGTGCTCCGGTCGTGGACGCCGACGACGCGCTCGTCGGCCTGAGTGCCCGCAATCGCCTGCGTGGCGTGGTACACGAGGTGCGGGTGGACGGGCTGCTCGCGCAGGTGCGGATGCGGATCGGCACCGAATGGCTGACCGCGGTCATCACCGCCGATGCGGTGCGCGACCTGCGCCTGCGTCGGGGCGACGAGGCGGTGGCGGTAATCAAGTCCACCGAAGTGATGGTCGCGCGGACGGCGAAGTGCGACGACGGACTGCGAATGCGAAAGGGCAAGAAGGACAAAAAGGGCCAAAAGGTCAAAAAGGCAAACTCTCAGCCTTCTCGAACTTTTCGCCCTTCTTGAACTTCTCGAACTTCTAGCCCTTTTGCCGTTTCAGTTTGGCCGCTTCGTTAGAAGCGACCAAACGTCCCCGTCCCGCGGTCGTCGTCGAGCGGGATGAAGTCTTCGGCCGACGCACTGGCGCCAGCCCACTGGGCGGCGCGGGGCGCCTCGACCGGACGCGGGGCCGGCGTGGCCGGCGCGACGGCGGCGAGCTTGCCCGCACCACGACGCGACTGGCTGGTCGGGGCAGCTTCGATGACGCTGGTCGCATTGGCGCCGTTGACGAGCGCACCGAGGCGGGCCACCGCACGCATCGAGGTCGACGCCTGGGCGCTGAGCTCCTCGCTGGCCGCGGCGCTCTCCTCGGCCGTGGCCGCGGTCTCCTGCGTGACCTTCTCCATCTGCGACACGGCCTGCGTCACCTGATCGATGCCCTGCGACTGCTGACGGCTGGCGATGCTGACGCCGTCGACCAGGTTCTTCATGCTGGTGGTGCTCGCGGTGATCGACGAGATGGCCGTCGAGACGAGCTGCACCTTCTGCTGGCCCTCGGCCGAGCGCGCGATCGACTCCTCGATCAGTTCGGCCGTGTCCCGCGCGGCCTGTGCCGACCGCTGGGCGAGCGCGCGGACTTCTTCGGCGACGACCGCGAAGCCCATGCCCGACTCACCAGCGCGCGCGGCCTCGACGGCGGCGTTGAGCGCGAGGATGTTGGTCTGGAAGGCGATCTCGTCGATCGTCTTGATGATCTTGGCGACCTTGTCGCTGGAGTCCTTGATGGCGGTCATCGAGCCGACCATCGCGCCGAGCGCCCCTTCGGCGTCGTGCACGAGCCGTTCGGTGTCGGCCATCATCGTCGCCGCCTGGTGACTGTTGGCCGCATTCTGCCGCGTCATCGACGCCATCTCCTCCATCGATGCTGACGTCTCCTCGAGCGAGGCGGCCTGCTGCGTCGCGCCGCGCGACAGCTGGTTGGCGGCACCGGCCACCTGACCCGATGCGGACGCGACCTGGCTGGCGCCCTGGGCGAGTTCGGAGGTCACGTCGCGCAAGGTCCGCGAGGCCTGACGCACCACGAGGAGGGCGAGGCCGGCCGCCGCGAGGCCGGCCAGGGCCATCACGCCCAGCGCACTCAGGCTCCGTGTGACGAGCCTGTCGGCGTCCACATTGCTCGCCTCGTTGGTCTTCATGAACTCTTCGCGCAGCTTGGACGCTCCCTCGTCAACCCGGTCGATGAGGTCGTCGAGCCGGCCGTTCTGCAGTTGGACCGCACCCTGTACGTTGCCGGCCTTCAGCAGGGAGACCAGCTCGGCGTGCATCGGCCCCCACTGCGCCACCAGGCTCTTGACGTGCTGCAGTGCCTGGCGCTCCGCGTCGGTCTCGACCAGTCGATCCATGTCGGCGAGCGCCGCGCGCGCGCCCTCGGCCGCGACGTCGAACTCCCGGCTGTCGGCCGCCAGCTGCGACGCATCCTGCTGCAGCGCGCTCGAGACGATGGCCTCTTCCTTGGCCAGCATCGCGTGCCCTTCCTCGTCGAGCGCGCCGGCCGCGACGGCCTTGCGCACGTCGACGTCATAGGCCGAATCGATGACCGACTGGAGCGAACGCACGCTCCAGAACGACACGCCCGCAAGCGTGAGGATGACCAGGCCGCTGGCGCCAGCGGTGGCGCCGATCTTCTTGCCGATACTCCAGGTGTTCATGA
>DATJTM010000371.1:0-9117 GCA_035503395.1 Luteitalea sp. | reverse complement strand
GGCCTGCGTCCCCGACCCGCCGCCGCACGGCCGGCGTCGTCCGAGGTGCGCGGCCTGTGGGTCACCCGCAGCTGGATGACGTCTCCCGCCCAGGTGGCCCAGGTCGTCCAGGACGCGCAGCGCCACGGCTTCAATGCCGTCTTCGTCCAGGTGCGAGGGCGTGGCGACGCGTTCTACAAGGGCGGCCCCGATCCGCGCGCCGTCCTGCTCGCCCGTCAGCCCACCGGCTTCGACCCGTTGGCCGACCTGGTTGGTCGCGCCGCCGCTGCCGGTATCCAGGTGCACGCCTGGCTGAACGTCAATCTCGTGGCGGGCTCGACGGCCATCCCGTCCGACCCGAAGCACGTGCTGGTCGAGCACCCGGAGTGGCTGATGGTGCCCAGGTCACTGGCGCCGGACCTGCTCCGCCTGTCGCCACGCGATCCGAAGTACGTGGCCCGACTCGCGACCTGGAGTCATCGCCACAACACGACGATCGAGGGCGTGTTCACGTCGCCGATCCCCGAGGAGGCGCACGACCGTGCCGACGCGCTGATCGACCACCTGACGTCGCGCTATGCCCTCGACGGGCTGCACCTCGACTACATCCGCTACCCGTCGCCGGAATTCGACTGCAGCCGCGGCGCCCTCGATGCCTTTCGCGCCGCGCTGTCGCCCGAACTGACGACGCAGGAACTCGCCGCGCTCGACGCCCGCGCCACGCGCGACCCGCTGACGTTCGTGACCGATTACGCATCGCGCTGGACCGCCTTCCGCCGCGAGCGACTCACGACGCTCGTCCGACGCATCCGCGAGCGCGCCACGGCCAACCGGCCGGCGATTCAGCTGACCGCCGCCGTCTGGCCCGACCCCGAAGACGCGCGGCAGCGCAAGCTGCAGGACTGGTCGACGTGGCTGTCGACGGGCCTGCTCGACGCCGTGTGTCCGATGATGTACGTGCAGAACGGCGGCACCTTCGAGCGGCAGTTGCAGGCGCTGTCGCAGCAGCGTCCCGGCGGCGTCTGGCCGGGCATCGGCGCCTTCAAGATCGACGCGGGCGAAGCGGCCCGGCGCGTCGACGTGGCGCGCACGATGGGCTTCAGCGGCGTGATGCTCTATTCCTACGACAGCATGACCGGCGGCGTCGGCCGCGCGTCGACCTACATGTCGACCCTGCAGCGCCGCGCCTTCGGCAACGCCACTTCCTCGCACACCGGTGCGGCGCGCTGACACCGGCGACGCGCCGGGGATGGTCGAGGCCGGCAACGCCCTCGCTGAGTGGCACGCCCAGGGCTGGTTGCCGGCGGCGGTCCTCGAGGTCGGCACTCGTCAGCGCCAGTGCGCCCGCATCGCCCTCGGCGCCGGCCCGCAGGCAGTCTTCGATCTCGCGTCGCTGACCAAGGTCCTGGCCACCGGCCTGGTGGCGGCATCGGCCGTCGATCGCGCGCGCCTGTCGCTGGACGATGCGGTCGCCACGTGGGTCGATGACTGGCGTGAGGATGACAGGCGCGGCGTCACGATCCGCGACCTGCTCACGCATGCCAGCGGCCTGCCAGCACACGCACCGCTCTACGAGCAGGCGCACGGCGAGCCGGCGATCGTCGCGGCGAGTGCGCGCGCGAGCCTCGTCGCGCCGCCGCGCCGCGAGGCGATCTACTCCGATCTCGGGTTCATCGTGCTGGGCGCCGTGCTGTCGTGCGCGATGCCCGAAGGACTCGCCGCCGCCACGCGCACCCTGCTCGCGCAGGTGAGCGACGCTTCTCCGCGGTATCACCCCGAGACGACGGCGGACGTCGTGCCCACCGGGGTGTCGCCCTGGCGTGGCCAGCTGCCTCCCGGCGCCGTGCACGACGACAACGCGGCCGCGATGGACGGCGTCGCCGGACACGCCGGTCTCTTCGGGACGGCGGCGGGTGTCGGCGATGTCGCGCGCGCCATCCTGTCCGGGCTCCACGGCAACGCCACACCGCTCGCGCGCCCGGACGTGCTGCGCGCCTTCACGCGCCGATCGCCCGTCGTCGGCAGCACACGCGCGCTCGCGTGGGACACGAGCCTGCCGACCTCGTCGTGCGGACCGGCGCTCTCGGCGCACGCGATCGGGCATACCGGCTTCACCGGCACGTCGCTCTGGATCGATCCGCACCTCGATCTCTATGTGGTGCTGCTCACCAACCGTGTCGCAGGCACGGCCACGGCCGCCGACATGGCGGCCGTGCGCCGCGTGATTCACACGATCATCGGCACCGCGTGGCGGGGTGACCGACGTGCGTGATCACGACCCGTCACCGCGGGTCCTGATCGCGTGCCTCGCGTCGGTCTTCGTGGCGGTCGGCACCACGATCGCGTCAATCGGCCCGGCCCTCCCGGAGTTCGCTCGCGCCGCCGGCCTCGAGGTCTCGGCGATCGGCATCCTCTTCTCCGCGCTGTTCGCCGGGATGCTCGCGTCGCAGGTCACCGCCGGGGTCGTGCTCGAGCGGATCGGCACGCGCGCGATGATCCTCGCCGCCCTGGCGCTGTTTGCGGTCGGCTCGTTCGGCGTGGCCGTATCGGCGCGACTGGCCCTGCTGCTGCCGAGCAGCGCCGTCCTCGGCGCGGGCTACGGACTCACGACGGTCACCATCAACCTCGTGGCCTCCCGCCTGCTGCCACACCGGCCGGCGTTCGTCCTCAACCTGATCAACGTGCTCTATGGGTTCGGTGCGGTCTGCGGCCCGCTGATCGCGAGCGCCCTGCTCCGCGCTGGGGGTGAGGCGCGCTGGGTGCCGGCCGTCGGTGGAGCCGCGCTGCTGCTCATCCTGCCCTGGGCCTGGCAGGTGTTGCCAATCGACGCCGGAAGCAACACCCGGTCTGGCGGCGCCACCAAGCAGGTGCTCTCGCCGCCGCTGCTGCTGATCGGGTTGCTCGTCTTCCTCTATGGCGGCGTCGAGGCGGGATTCGGCGGCTGGGCGGCGACCTACGTCGAACGGACGCTCGGCCTCCCCCCGGACCAGGCGGCGCTCGTGACGTCGGCGTACTGGTTCGCCTATGTGTCGGGACGGGTGGCCTCGACGGCCCTGGCCCTGAAGATGGGACCGGGGCGCGTCCTGCATCTCGCCCTGGCCGCGCTCACCGCGAGTGGCGCCCTGCTCCTGCTGGGCGTCGGACAGCCCGTGGTGACGACGGTGGCGATCGTCGCGCTCGGCGCGGCAACGGGGCCGATCTGGCCGTCGATGTTCGGGGTCGTGGCCGGACGCTTTGCCGACCGCGCGGCCGTGGCCGTCTCCACCGTCGCCTCGCTCGGGTCGGTGGGCGCCATCATCCTGCCGTGGGCGATGGGCCTCACGCTCCCGATCGCCGGCGGACGCATCCTGGCCGCCACGCCGGTCGTCCTGGCGTTGGGCATGTGGGCCAGTTTCCGCGCGAGCGAGCGCCGGTGACGGCGGGCAGCGCCGCTACCGGCGATTGCTCGGCGTGCCGTAGGGGTTGACGCCACGCCCCGACGACGCACCGGTCGGCGACGAGGCACCAGGGCGGTTCGAACCCGGCCCCTGACTGCCCGGACGATTCTGCTGCCCGGGCTGTTGCTGCCCCTGGCCGAAGAAGCGTGGGGTGATGTCCTCGATCGCCACTTCCCACTGGTCGTATTGGGTGCGCCCCTTCCAGGCGCGGAGCGAGGTCTCCTTGCTGGTGCTGACGACGGCGCGAATGCCGCCGACGGCGCCACCGGCAGCGCCTCCCATCATGCCGGGCTGCACCACACCGGGCGACGATGTTCCCGGCGTGGCCGACGACGTCCGGCCGCCGCTCCCACTTCCCGCCTGCGTACTGCCCTGCTGCCCCCGGAACGAGATGCTGCGGCCGTCGGGACTGAGATTCACGCCGGGGCCCGTCATGCCGGGTGATACCTGACCGACCCGCAGGATGGTGAAGTCCTTCCCCGTCATCGGGTCCATGTACTTCTTGCGGAGGTAGCGCTGCTTGACGAGGTCGTCGATCGTCCCCGGTGACCCGCCCGGGACTCGACGCTGATACAGCGCCAGTGCGTGCGCGTACTGCTTGAGTCGGAACAGCAGTTCCTCCTCGCGTTCACGGCGCGCCTGCTGCCGCCACACCGGCATCGCCACGGTCATGAGCATGAGCATGACGGCCATCGCGACGAGGAGCACGGCCATCGCATAGCCGCGGGCGTCTGACTGTGCCGAAGTAGATACGGGCATCCTCATGCGTTTGCTATTCTTGGCCGTCATGCTAGCACCGCGTTTCCGTGTCCTGGCCTCGCCGCGTGCCTTCGTCATCCGCGCGGCGCTGGGCATCACGGTGCTGTCGGCGCCAGCGCTGCTGGTCGGGTGTGACAAAGCTCCCCTGACCGCCCCCACGGACTCGGCCGTCACCCTCTTTGCCAACAACACCGTCGTTGCCCTGAACGGCATCGTCGAAATCACCGCCAACGTCACCGAGCCCGGCGGCGTCCCGGTGCAGAACGGCACCCAGGTCACGTTTACGACGACGCTGGGCTCCCTCGAGCCGGCCGAAGCCCGCACGAGCAGTGGCCGCGCGACGGTCCGGCTCAACGCTGGCGGAGCGTCGGGCCTGGCCCAGGTGCGCGCGTTCTCGGGCGGCGCGCAGGCCGAAGCCCTCGAGATCCGGATTGGCGCGGCGGCTGCCACCACGCTCACGCTCACGCCGCTGCCGGCCACGGTCGGCCCCAACGGCGGCACCGTCGACATCCTGGCGGTGGCCACCGGCGAGAACAACCGTCGCCTGCCTGGTGTACCGGTGACGTTCAGCACGAATGCCGGCACGCTCCGCGACGCCACCGTCATCACCGACGGTAACGGCGAGGCCCGCACGCTGCTCTCGACGACGCAGGAAGCCACGGTCACGGCAACCGTGGGCGGCGTCTCCGCCACGGCCACCGTCCGGGTGACGGCGCGCCCGTCGGTGAGCATCTCGGGCCCCACGACACCAGTCGGTGAGGGCGAGACGACCACGTTCACGGTCAACGTCCAGCAGCAGACGAACGGCAATGCGGTGCGCGAGGTCGTGATCGATTTCGGCGACGGTACGCGCCAGTCACTCGGCCCGGTCACTGGCTCGCGGACGCTGCAGAAGGCCTACACCCGCAAAGGCAGCTACGTCGTCACCCTCAGCGTCACCGACAGCAGCAACGAGGTGACGACGGCGTCGACGTCCGTCACCGTCGAAGAGCGCGCGATCAGCGTCACGTTGACCGCCAATCCCATCAATCCGGTGGTCGGCGCCAGTGTGCAGTTCACGGCGACCGCGTCCGGCACCAACATCGTCAGCTACAGCTGGAACTTCGGCGACGGCGGCACTCGCGAGACGACCGGGCCCACCACCAACCGCGCGTACGGCAGCCCGGGCCGGAAGATCGTGACGGTCGAAGTCGTGAACGCCGTCGGCCAGCGCGGGATCGGCCAGGTCGAAGTCCTGGTCCAGTAGCACCACGGGGCGCATCGACGCGCCCCGCTTCCTTCATCCCGGCGGCGTTCCACGGCCGCCGCCGTTCGCCCACCCAGATGCCGGGCAGGTGCCGCTCCCTGGAGTGCTCGCGCTCGCGTGCCTGCGACGCACCCGCGCCGGTAACTACCAACTGCGAAGTTGTATTGCAAACAAAGTACTTACGTTGATGATGCGATGACTGGGATATCCTTGTACGCGCAACAACAATGTTGCTTCGCACTCCAGTAGCAACATAAATGTCGGAACGACGAATCCCGACCAGCGCCGGTCTGTATCAGTGAAGTCTCATCTTCACAGGTGCTTACCGTCACTCTGCGAAACGTGACCAGAGACCTTGGCACGACACGTGATAGTGGCGACGGCATATGAGAAGAGCTTCGCACTTTGTCCTGTATCGACGTTCGCGGACCGTCCTGGCGACGATGACGCTGGCGTTGGGCGCCCCAGCCCTGGCGATCGGCCAGACCACCGGCCTCGTCGAGTCGGCCGCGACGGCGATTGCCGCCGTCGACGCCACCGACGCGGAGAAGGACAAGGAAAAGGATGCGCAGCCGGGCGACCTGCCGCCCGCACAGCCGACCACCTGGGAGACGATTTTCGGGCCGACACGAATCTCCGGAGTCGCCGACACGTACTACGCGTACAACGGCAACCGGCCGGCCTCCGGCCAGAACATCCTTCGCAACTTCGACGAGAAGGACAACCAGTTCGCGGTCAGCTATCTCGAACTGGCCGCAGAACAGGTGCCGACGGCGGACCGACGCGTCGGCTTCCGCGCCGACATCGGGTTCGGGCCGACGGCCAACTGGGTGAACTCGGTGGACCCGGACGCCGGCACCCTCCGCTATCTCCAGCAGGCGTACGTCAGCGTGCTCGCCCCGGTCGGCCGTGGCCTGCAGATCGACGCCGGCAAGTTCAACACCCCGATTGGCGCCGAGCCGACCGAATCGTCCAACAACTGGAACTATTCGCGCTCGCTGCTCTTCGCGTGGGCCGCTCCGTACTACCACGCCGGCATCCGCGCCACGTTGCCGGTCAGCGACACGGTCTCGGTCTCGGGCTTCGTCCTCAACGGCTGGAACAACGCCCAGGACAACAACCGCGGCAAGACGCTCGCCACGCAGGTGACCTGGAAGGTGTTGCCCTCGCTCACGCTGTCGCAGGCCTGGATGGGCGGGCCGGAAGGCGAACCCGGCGACGAGGACTGGCGGAACCTGTACGACACGATCGCGACGTGGACGGTCACGCCGAAGCTCTCGCTGATGACCAACATCGACATCGGTCGCGACACGGTGGACGGACAGACGGTGGCCTGGCAGGGCGTCGCCGCCTACGGACGCTACCTGGTCAACCCGACCTGGGCGCTCACGCCGCGGTTCGAGGTCTTCGAGGACCGTGAAGGGTTCGCGACCGGCACCACCCAGACGCTGCGCGAGTTCACACTCACCAGCGAGCACATGCTGGTGAAGAACCTGTCGATTCGTCTGGAATTCCGTCGTGACTGGTCGACCGCGGACTTCTTCGAGTACCGCGACACCGGCTTCAAGCGCAATCAGAGCACCGGCCTCGTCGGCTTCATCTATTCCTTCACGACGCCCTGAGGCGGCGGCACACCCGGCGAGCCGACCGGTCCGTCACCAGGCCGCCCCACGGGCGGATGGTGCGGGCCCGGCGGCCGCGTCGTCTTTTCTCGGCCAGACAGGATCAGCGGCGCCCATCTCGGCGTACGCTTGTGGTCCATGCCCCGCAGTCTGGCCATCCGGGCCGAGGGAGATCATCTCTCGGCCTTGCTGTCGCTCGGTCCCGTGCTGAGCGCGGCGCCCAACCTCAAGACCGCGCTGGCTCGCGCGCTCGAGCACGTCGCCGAGGCGGCGTCGGCCCGCAGCGCCGTCATCGTGCTGCGCGAGGGCGACTCCCCCGACCTCTCGGTGGCCGCCGCCACCGGCCTGAACTGGCAGACGGCCCAGCGCGTCCGATATCGCCTCGGCGAAGGCATCATCGGCCGGGTGGTCGAAACTGCACGCCCGGTGGTCGTGCCCAAGGCCAGCCAGGAACCGCTGTTCCTCAACAAGACCGGCGTGCACCGCACCGCCGGCGGTGACACGTCCTTCGTGTGCGTCCCGATCTGCGCGGCGGGCTCGTGTGTCGGCGCCGTCGGATTGGCCCGCGATCACCGGCCGGATGCCGACATCGAGCGTCTCCTGGCCTTCCTCGGCGTCGTCGCCTCCCTGCTCGGGTATGCGGTGCGCGTCCATACGTTGCAGCAGGCGGAACGGCAGCAGCTGGTCGCCGAAAACGCCCAGCTCCGCGAGGAACTGCGTGAACGCTACGACTTCCGCAACATCGTCGGCAGCAGCCGGCCGATGCAGGGCCTGTTCGCGCAGGTGATGCAGGTGGCCCGGAGCCAGACCACCGTGTTGATCCGCGGGGAGTCCGGCACCGGCAAGGAACTGATCGCGCACGCCATCCACTACCACTCGGCGCGTGCCAACAAGCCGTTCGTCAAGGTCAACTGCGGTGCGCTGCCGGAGGGGCTGGTCGAGTCGGAGCTCTTCGGCCATGAAGCTGGCGCCTTCACCGATGCCCGCAGCGCCAAGAAGGGCCGTTTCGAACTGGCCAACGGCGGCACGCTGTTCCTGGACGAAGTCGGCGAGTTGTCACTGGGCACGCAGGTAAAGCTGCTGCGCGTGCTGCAGGAACGCGAGTTCGAGCGGCTGGGCGGCACGCAGACGCTGCGCGTCAACGTCCGGCTGATCGCGGCGACCAATCGCGACCTCGAGGTGTCGGTCAAGGAGCGGAGCTTCCGCGAGGACCTCTACTACCGCCTCAACGTCTTCTCGCTGTTCCTGCCGCCGCTGCGGGATCGCAAGCCGGACATCCTGCTGCTGGCCGACCATTTCGTCGAGAAATACGCCGCCGCGCACGGCAAGGACGTGCGACGGCTGGCGACGACGGCGATCGACATGCTGATGTCGTATCACTGGCCCGGCAACGTGCGCGAACTGGAGAACTGCATCGAACGGGCCGTCCTGGTCGCCGCCGGCGGGGTCATTCACGGCCACGACCTGCCGCCCAGCCTGCAGACGGCGGAGGTCTCGGGGACACTGCCGCGGTTGTCGCTGGCAGCCGCGACGTCCGCCCTCGAGATGGATCTGATCCAGGACGCCTTGAAGACCGGACGCGGCAATCTGGCCCGCGCGGCCCGCCTGCTCGACACCACCGAACGCATCATTGCCTACAAGGTGAAGAAGCTGGGGATTGACCTCCGCCGCTTCCGCGCCGAGTAGACACGATTGTCGGAAGCATCCTGAAAAGGCGACATTCTTGTCGCATCGCTTTGCGTGAATGAGATCACTCTCTACAGCAAAGTTACGCTGTTACAAGGAGTTGACGTGTAGGACACGCAAAGCCGACGATTTCGAGCATCGATTTTGCTAGATTCTCTGCCGTACGGAGCGCGACACGCGCGGGGCACGGCGTCCCGTCCGGCCAGTCGCCTTTGTCCGGAGGATCGATGAACAACGCAGATGTGGCGTGGATGCTGGTCTCCACGGCGCTCGTGCTGCTGATGACCCCCGCCCTCGCCTTCTTCTACGGCGGGCTGGTCCGGTCCAAGAACGCCCTCAACACGATGATGATGTCGTTCATCGCGCTGGGCTTCGCAGGTGTCGCCTG
>DATJTM010000370.1:0-3905 GCA_035503395.1 Luteitalea sp. | reverse complement strand
TGTCTCGCAGGACGTAGCCGTCGACCTTCAGGTCGACGGTCAGTGATCTCCGATGTGGGTTGCTGGTCGGAGTCCAGCGGTGGTGTGCGTCGAGCTGAAGCTCGACGCCTACGGGTTGTGGAGGCGATGATGCAGCGATGGCGACGCGCGACGATCGACACGGGGCGGGGACGTCGATCACCGTCGAACGCCGACGGATGGGGGACCGCGACGCGCGCGCGACGCCGGTGACGCACCAGTTCGCGGCGCTGGCGTTCTACACGGCGGGCCGAGCGCAGGTCGAGCAGCGGGTCCGCTGGCACCTCGGCCCCGGCGACGTATTGATCGTGCCGGCAGGCGAGCCGCACCGAGGGCTGCGAGCCGAAGGCGTCGAGTTCTGGGGGCTCGGCCTGTGTGTGCCCTGCCTGCCGCGGCAGACGGCCGCTCACGTGCTCGCGCCGTTCGACCGCGTCCGCGCCGGCGGATCCGCGGTGGTCCACATCCCACGGCCGCGGCGCGCCTACCTCGCGCGGCTGTTTCGCGAACTGCAGACCGAGACTTCCCGCGAATCCCGGTCGCCGCTCGACGTCCGTCACAGCCTGCTGACGCTCATCGTCCACGAACTGGAGCAGGCGACGCACACGACGCCGGCCAGCGACATGGTGCCGAGCCTGGTCTCCGATACGCTGCGCGTGATCGAGCGGCGCTGCCTGTCGTCGCTGTCGCTCGCAGAGATTGCTGCCGCAGTGGGACGGTCTCCGGCCTATGTGACCACCGCGCTGCGACGTGCGACGGGCCGGACGGCCGGCGCGTGGATCACCTCGTTCCGCATGGCACAGGCGCGCCACCTGCTCCTGCACGCCGACCTGCCGGTCGACGATGTGGCGGCGAGCGTGGGGTACGCAGACACCACGCATTTCATCCGCACGTTCCGCCGCGAGCACGGCGCGACGCCGGCCTCCTGGCGTTCTTCACAAAATAAAGTCTGAAGTCTGAAGGTCGAAGTCAGAAGGCCAAGCGTCGGAACGCGGCGGTCGCCTGCGTGGCTTCCGAAGGCCGAAGGCCGACCGACGAAGGCCGTGACCGGCGCCCACGTTCACGCGCCAACCGTGATTACGTGGTTGACCGCGGCAGCGGCCCGGAAGCCGGCGGCAGTGGCGAGCGTGGCCGACTGGTAGCCGGTGGTGAGATCGCCGGCGGCGTGCAGGCCGGGGATCGACGTGGCGGTGTGCTCGTCGATGCGCACGTAGCCGCGTTCATCGAGGGCCAGGCCGAGAGCGGCGACGAGCGGCACCTGACGCTGCGGCGGGTGGGCGAAGAGGACGTCGCGCGGCACCCGTGTCCCGTCGACGAGAACGACGTAGCCGAGGGCGGTGGGGGAGTCCGTCAACGGTTCGAGCCCGGCCAGCGGACGTTCCTCGATGGCGATCCCGCCCGTCGTCAGGCGCGCGCGCGACTCCGGCGATAGCGCGAAGCGATCGTCGGTGAAGACCATCACATCGTGGCTCCAGCCACGCAGCAGCAGCGACCACTCGGCGGCCTCGGCGTTCGGTGCGAGATAGCCGAAGCGGCGATCCTGCACCTCCCAGCCGTGACAATACGGACACTGGACAATCGACGTGCCCCACATCTCGCGGAACCCGGGCATCGTCGGCAGCTCGTCGATCATGCCGGTGGCGAGGATGACGCGCCGAGCGCGCTGCACGTCGCCTTCCACCGTGACGTGGAAGCCCTCGTCGCGTCGCTCGATCGCCTGCACGCCGGCGTCGCGCACGTGCACCGACGAATACGGCGCGAGCTGTTCGCGCGCGATGCGCCTGAACTCGGGCGGCGGGATGCCGTCGCGCGTGAGGAAGCCCTGGACGTGTTGTGCGGCGGCATTGCGGCGCGGGCCGGCGTCGCAGAGCAGCACGCGCTTGCGAGCCCGACCGAGCAACAGGGCGGCGGCGAGCCCGGCCGGGCCACCACCGACGATCACGACATCCAGCGACATGACACGCATCTCCGGCGTCGCGTCCCGGCCTGGGCATCAGGCCGGTCGCGCGTCATGTCGTCAACGGTAGCGGGTTGCGTAACTGCGCGGGAGAGCGTGGAGTCGCCAGCAATCGGCGGATCTTTCGATCAGGGCCTACAGCCTACAGGCTACCTCCGACCGACAAGTCGGTCGGCTACGAATGATCCAGGTAGGGCCGGTTGTCCCAACCCGGCCCTCTGGTCATCTCTCCTGCGTCACGCCCTCGACCAGCGACCCACATCGGAGATCACTGCGCGTCGAGCTGAAGCTCGACGCCTACGTCATTGGTACCTATTCCAGGCGCAGGCCGACGCCGGCGATCTTGCCGTCGGCGGCGAGCGTGAACGTGCAGCGCAGGCCCACACCGTCGAAGTCGGCAAGATACGAACGCAGCTGACCCTTGTCGGTCGTCGACTCTTCCATCAACTGAAACGAGCGCAGTGCCCCGAAGCCGCCGATGCGGTACTTGCCTTCCTTGATGCGGTCCGGGAAGAAGAACGCCTGCGCCTCCGGCGTGAACCACGCCTTCTCGCCGGTGCCGGTGCCCATGCTCATCACGACCGACTTCAGGAACGCCGACTGCGTCGGGTTGGTGTCGGTGATCGGCTTCGGGGCCCCGTCGCGGAGCGCCGGGATGTAGAACTCGGCGATGCCGTTGGCGATGCGCTCGGCGCCGCCGCTGCCTTCGTTGGCGAGCACGATCACCGACAGCTTGTCGTCGACGAAGCGCGCGTAGTAGGTCGAGAAGCCGGGGATGCCGCCACCGTGGCCGTAGCGCGTGTGACCACGGTACGGACTGACGTCCCAGCCGAAGCCGTAGGGGTGCGTCTTGCCGTCGGCAATCGGTGCCGGGGTATACATCGCGGCCAGACTCGCGGGCGACAACAGCGGATGCTTCACGAGCGTCTCGTCCCACTTCGCGAGGTCGAGCACGGACACAATGAGCGCACCGGCCGCGTAGGGCTGCGTCGGGCTCACGTAGTCCCCGTTGCGCAACTCGCCATTGACCCAGGCATAGCCCTGCGCGCGGTGCGGCACGATCACGGAGAGATCGTTGACGCGGGCGGTTGGCATCCCGGCCGGCGTGAAGAGGCGCGTGTCGAGCACGGTGCCCCACGGCTGGCCGGCGATCTTCTCGACGAGCATCCCGAGCAACACGTAGCCCGAGTTGTTGTAGCGCCACTTCTCGCCAGGCGCGAAGTCCATCGGACGGTCGCGCACGAGGCCGATCAGTTCGGCCGGCGTGAAATCCTTCCGCATCATCGTGCCGAAGTCGGGCACGCTCGTGTAGCTCGGGATGCCGGACGTGTGATTGAGCAGTTGCGCGATGGTCACCGCGCCCCACGCCTCGGGCATGTCGGGCAGCACGCTGCGCAACGGTGTCGCCAGCGTGAGCTTGCCGTCCTCGACGAGCTGCAGCACCGCGGTCGCGGTGAACTGCTTGGTCACCGACGCCAGCTGGTACATCGTCGACTCGGTGGCCGGCACCGTGTTCTCGACGTCGGCCAGGCCGTAGCCCTTGGTGAGGACGACGGCGCCGTCGCGCAGCACGGCGATCGACACGCCCGGGATGTGACGCGCCTTCATCTGGCGGGCGACGAAGGCGTCGATGTCGGCGACCTGCGCCGTCGACGCCGGGCGCGGCCGCGCCTGCGCCGCGGCCCACGATGGGCTGAGGCCCACCACCAGCACAGCGAGGAAGAACGCGGCCAGCCGTCGCCACACGCAGATCGACATGCGCGTGGTTACGTGTGTCAGGGACCAAGGTTCCCGCGCATCGCGCCGGGGGACGCGTTCACGGGGACGAGGCCGGCGTCAGGGCTCGACGCTGAGGGTGGCGGCCTTCTGCTGGTGGTGCCACGCGAGCCGACGATGCGACTTCGCGGTCTTCTCTGCCTTCTTCGCGCTTGCC
>DATJTM010000369.1:0-7605 GCA_035503395.1 Luteitalea sp. | reverse complement strand
CCCGCCATCGGCCTGACCGGGTCGGGCGGGGTGGCGAGCACGTCGTTGTCCAACCTGCTGACGTCGGGCACGTGGGCGGTTGGCACCAGCCTGGTGCAGCCGATCTTCAACGCCGGCCGCAACCGCAACCGGGTGGCGCTGGCCGAGGCGCAGGCGCAGGAGTTGTCGCTGGCGTGGCAGTCGGCGGTGCTCGGTGCGTTGCGTGACGTGTCGGACGCGCTGGTCGGCTATCAGCGTCAGCGCGAAGTGCGCGTCACGCAGGAAGCGCTCGTCGTGGCGGCGACCGACGCACGCCGCCTGGTGGAGCTGCGTTACACGGGGGGCGCGAGCAGCTACCTGGAAGTACTCGACAGCGAAACGCGCCTGTTCACCGCGGAACTCTCCCTCGTGCAGGCACGCCTCGATGAACTGACGGCGTACGTCGACGTGTACCGCGCGCTCGGCGGCGGTTGGCAATCGTGAGGGGGCGGTCGTGACGCAGCGCAACGTCGAGTGGCTGCTCGGGCGGCTGATGACCGACGAGGATCTGCGCACCGCGTTCATCCGCGACCCCGCCAGCACCCTCGACGACCTCTCGCGCCAGGGGTGGGACCTGACCGCCACCGAACGCGAGGCGTTGTTGTCCAAGGACCCGGCCACGTGGCGCGAGATCGCGCAGCAGATCCCGTCGCGCTTGCGGCGCTGCAGTCTGAAGACGAGATAGCCACCCGGCCATTCGGGCGGCTCGCGCAGGACGTCGCGACCGGCGTAGGCTAGACGGTCATGCCGAATTCCGTTGCTGCCTACGCCGCTGCCGACAAGACCGCCCCGCTCGGTCCCCTGACCATCACGCGTCGCGACCCCGGTCCGACCGACGTGCAGATCGACATCCGCTACTGCGGCGTCTGCCACTCCGACCTGCACACCGCCCGCAGCGAATGGCCGGGCACCGTGTATCCGGTCGTGCCGGGACACGAGATTCTCGGCACCGTCACCGCCGTCGGGACCGCCGTCACCAAGTTCAAGGTCGGCGACACCGCCGCGGTTGGCTGTCTCGTCGATTCGTGCCGCACCTGCGCCAGCTGCAAGGACGGCCTCGAGCAGTTCTGCACCGGCGGCATGGTGATGACCTACAACAGCCCCGACCCGTCGCTGCCCGGCCAGATGACGTACGGCGGCTACTCGAGCAGCGTCACCGTCACCGAGGACTTCGTGCTCAAGGTGGCCGGCACGCTCGACCCGGCGGCCGCCGCGCCGCTGCTCTGCGCCGGCATCACCACCTACTCACCGCTGCGTCACTGGGGCGCCGGCCCCGGCAAGAAGGTCGGCATCGTCGGCCTCGGCGGCCTCGGACACATGGGCGTCAAGTTCGCGCACGCGTTCGGCGCGCACACCGTGCTGTTCACGACGTCGGCCAGCAAGGTCGAGGATGGCAAGCGCCTCGGCGCCGACGAAGTCGTCATCTCGAAGGACGCCGAGGCGATGGCGGCACAGGCCGGCACCTTCGACCTGATCGTCAACACGGTCGCCGCCTCGCACGATCTGGACCCGTTCATCAACGCCCTCAAGCGCGACGGCACGATGGTGCTGGTCGGCGCGCCCGAACACGCCCACCCGTCGCCCAACGTGATGGGGATGATCTTCGGCCGCAAGTCGCTGGCGGGGTCGTTGATCGGTGGTCTGCCCGAAACGCAGGAGATGCTCGACTTCTGCGCCGCGCACAACATCACGTGCGACGTCGAGTTGATCCGGATGGACCAGATCGAAGAGGCCTATGCGCGGATGCTGAAGAGCGACGTGAAGTATCGCTTCGTGATCGATATGGCGTCCTTGAAGTAACAGGGCAACCGCAAGAGGGCGAAAAGGGCGAAAAGGACGAAAGTTCGAAAAGGGCAAGAAGAAGGGCGACGCCTCGACCTTCTCAACCTTCTCGACTTTCTCGACCTTCTCGAACTTTTCGAACTTTTGCTGTGGGCGCGTGCGCCGCAGTGGTGCGCCGCAGTGATGCGCTACACTGCGCGCCCATGGCAGCCGCCTTCGCCCTCTATCCGAGTCTCAAGGACGCCAGCGTCATCGTCACCGGCGGCGCGTCGGGGATAGGCGCCGAGATCGTGCGCGCCTTCGCCGAGCAGGGCTCGCGCGTCGGATTCGTGGACTTCGATGTCGACGGCGGCACGGCACTCGCCTCGGAGTTGGGCTCGGCCGGAACGCAGGTGCGATTCGAGCCTTGCGACCTGCGCGACATCGACGCCCTGCGCGCCGCGTTCACCACGCTGGCAGGCGCGCAGGGGCCAGCCCGCGTCCTCGTCAACAACGCGGCCCGCGACGACAGGCATGCCTGGCAGGACGTGACGCCCGAGTTCTACGACGAACGCGTCGCCACCAACCTGCGACACATGTTCTTCGCGATCCAGGCGTCGCACCGGCGATGATCGCCGCCGGCGGCGGCTCGATCATCAACCTCGGCTCCGACTCGTGGTGGCGTGCGGGTGGTGGTTTTCCCGTCTACACCACGGCGAAAGCCGCCGTGCACGGGCTGACCCGCGGCATGGCGCGCGATCTCGGTCCCTATCGCATCCGCGTCAACACGCTCGTGCCCGGCTGGACGATGACGGAACGGCAGAAGCAGAAATGGGTCACCCCGGAGGGCATGGCCCGTCAGCTCGCCGCGCAGTGCCTGCCCGACCCGATCGAACCCGTCTACGTCGCGCGAATGGCCCTGTTTCTCGCTTCGGACGACTCGGCGATGTGTACCGCCAACAACTACATGGTCGAAGCCGGCTCGATCTGAGCGACAGGACTGCCAGTCGCCGTTCCTTGTCGGCCGCGTTGGGACAACGGGCCCTACCTGGGAGAGGAGATCGCGCTATCGTCGTTCGTCGTTCTGAAAGCGAAAGGGCCGGCGGGATAGCTCCCTCCGGCCCTTTTTGTCCTTCTCGAACTTCTCGAACTTCTTGCCGTTTCGCTTGCTCTGCTACCGCCGTCGACCGCCGGATCACATCCAGCGGCGACGTTCGGCGCATTAGAACGAGAACCGCAGACCCAGCTGAATCTGCCGTGGCGTCGTGGCCAGCGACCGGATCGTGCCGAAGTCGGTCGACGAACGGTTACCGTTCGGCGCACCGAAGTTGGTCTTGTTGAGGACGTTGAAGGCTTCGACACGCACTTCGAGGCGCGACTGGCCGAGACCGAGGCCGAAGCCCTTGTGCAGGCCGAGGTCGAGCACGTACGACGCCGGACCGCGCGCGACGTTGCGCGGCGCGTTGCCGAACGGCTGGCTCGGATCGGTCGGCAGGAGCACGTTGTCGCGATTGAACCAGTTGTCGATCGTCCGCGCGTCGTCGGCGGCGTAGATCTCGCCGGAGACGTTCGGGCGATACGTGGGCGCACCGCTCACGGAGAACTGCGCCGACGGCGAGTACGTGAGGTTCACCGGCAGGCCACTGGTCATCGTGTTGATGGCCGTCAGGCGCCATCCGCCGACCAGGCCTTCGACGATCGGGTTGAGGTTCGTGGCCCAGCGGCGGCCGGCCCCGAACGGCAACTCCCACACCACCGACGTCGTGTTGTTCAGAGGCTGGTTGTAGCCCGAGATGCCGAAGTCGCCTTCGATGTTGGCGTAGTTGACGCGGCTGTTGTCGCCGTTGGCCGTCTCGAGATGGCCCGACGCGTTGTCACGCGCCCGCGACCAGGTGAACGAGTTGAGCAGGTAGAGGCTGCCCGACCAGCGACGTTCGACCTTGACCTGGAGGGCGCGGTAGTCGGCACGCCCGCCGTCGAAGGCGGACTGGATGAACTGATAGCCCTGAATCGGCCGGCGCAGCTGCAGCAGCGTGTTCTCGCCTACCGCGTTGGGTCGCGCCTGGTTCAGGTCCGCCAGGATCATCAGCTTGTCGCTCTTGTTGCCGATGTAGGCCACGTCCACGAGCAGGTTGTTCAGCAACTCACGCTGCACGGTGACGTGCCAGCTCTGGACGTATCCCGTGTTCAGGTCGCTCGGGATGTGGTTGACGCGGCCGTTGAGCGGGTTGTAGTTGGCCGGGACGTTCAGGCCTTCCGGATACCCCTGCTGCGTCGTGCGGAAGCACGTCGTCGGCGCCTGGTTGCCGGAGCAGAGGCCCTGCGAGGGCAGCTGCGCGATCGAGATCGGCACCACGTGCGGCCCGTTGAACGAGAGCAGGTTCTCGCCGCCCAACCGGTTGAAGTGGATGTAGCTCATGCCGTACGCGGACCGGACCACGGTCTTCGGCGTGATGCTGTAGGCCACACCGACGCGCGGCGCGATGTTGTTCTTGTCCGGGTTGACGAGGGCGCGGTCGTAGATCGAGCCATCACGCGCCTGCAGCAGCGTGTTGGTGGCCGGGTCGAAGTTGGTGAGCAGGTTGTCGTCTTCCCACTGCGGCGTGCCGAACTCGTACCGCACACCGAGGTTCACCGTCAGGTTGGGCGCGACCTTCCAGTCGTCCTGGAGGTAGCCGAAGTGCATCCGCTGCCGCAGGTTGAACACGTACGGGTTGACGAGGTCGTAGGTGCTGCGGGCGCCGAACATGAAGTCGGCCAGGTTGTACATCGCCGGATTGGCGGCGGCACCGGTCGGGCGCGAGAACTGGCCGCCGTACTGGTCGTGGCCGTACTTGGGGTTGACGTCGTCGACCTCGGTGTTGATCGACTGGTACTCGTAGCCGGTCTTGAGCGTATGCGCGCCCTTGATCCACGAGTAGTTCAGGCGCAGGTCGATGACGAACGGATTCTGGAACTGCGGGTTGCTGTCCTGACGCCCCCAGGCGGTCCAGCCGGTGACCGACTGCCGGGTGAGCCCGCCCGCGAAGTACGTGTCGGTCGGCAGGCCGGTGATGCCGTAGGCCTCGAGCATGTTCGGGCTGCCGGTGCCGAGCGCCGACTTGCCGGCGTCGGTCCGCGACACGCCGACGCGCACCTCGAGCAACTGGTTGCTCGAGAGCGTCCGCGTGAGTCCGCCGGCGTACTGCTGGTTCAGCACCTCGACGAAGTTGTTGGCCGGCGAGCTGATCGGGCCGGGAATCGGGCTCGGTTCGAAGTTGTTCACCTTGCGGTGGCTGAAGCGGAAGAACGTCGTCGTCGCGGCGTTCAGCTTCTGATCCAGCTTGATGTCGAACTTGTCGTTGAACGTTTCCTGGCGCGGCAGCGAATCGAAGTTGTTCGAGTTGCCGGCGCGGGTCGGATCCGGCAGCCCGGCCAGCACCTGCCGTGCGAAGGGCGTCATCGCCGAGAGCGGCACGACGCCGTTGGCGTATTCCTCACCAGTGATCGGATTGCGGACCGGGACACCGAGGTTGCCCTGGCGCTGCGCCAGCGTCGGGATGCTGGCAAACGTGAGCTGCTTGGACACCTCACGGAAGCCTTCGTAGTTGGCGAAGAAGAAGGCGCGGTCACGCAGGATCGGGCCACCGAGCACGCCACCGAACTGGTTGCGATTCATCTCCGGCTTGACGCCCGACGACGGCTTGAAGAAACCGGTGGAATTCAGCGTGGTGTTGCGGTTGAACTCCCATGCCGCGCCGCGGAACTGATTGGTGCCGCTGCGGAACGACGCGTTGATCACGGCGCCGCCGGCCCGCCCGAACTCGGCGCTGAAGTTGTTGGTCTGGACCTTGAACTCTTCGACCGCGTCCGGCGAGACCTGCACGACCTGGTTCGAGAAGCCCTGGTTGCTGGTGCCGTACGAGTTGTTGTCGACGCCGTCGAGGATGAAGTTGTTGAGGGCGCTGCGCAGGCCGTTGACGTTGAACGAGGCGTCGCGCGATCCCGAAATCGACGACTTGCGGACACCCGGGCTCAGGAGCGCGAGGTCGGCATAGGCGCGGCCGTTCAGCGGCAGGTTGACGATCTGCTCGCGGCTGATGACGGTGCCGCGATCGCTCGACTCGCTTTCGAGGAGCCGCGCGGCGCCGCTGACTTCGACGGTTTCTCCGAGGCCGCCCACCGACAGCGACAGGTCGACGCGCTGGCGGGCGTTGACGGTCACCGTCACGTCGTTGGCCACCGCCGTCGTGAAGCCGGAGAGCTCCGCCTTCAGCGAGTAGGTGCCGACGCGGACGTTGAGGAACTGATACTGCCCGCGGTCGTCGGTGACGGCCGTGGTCGCGATGCCGGTCTGAGGATTGGTCAGCGTCACCGTCACGCCGGGCATCGCGCCCCCGGACTGGTCACTGATGAATCCGAGCACCGTCGCGCTGTCGAACTGCGCACGGGCAGGGGCCGCACAAAGGGCCAGGAGGGCGGCCCAGAACAATGGCCGAAAGAGTCGTTGCAACATGGATCGTCCTTCCGCGCAGCGGACAGTCCCCGTCTGGATGGCGAGAAGTGCCGGGCGCAGGTCGTATGAGAAGCGGCTTATTATGCGCCCGAAATGGCTGCGCTGGCGCAGCCGGGCTTGGGGAGGATGCCGGATCGTGGTGACGATACGGTAACGGCACGCCCTACGCCCGTGAGGGGGCGTCTGGCGTGCCGTGAAAGACAACAGTCGGGCGGTGGGACGCGGGGGCCTAACGGGCCGAGACCGCCACCGCTTCCGGGTCCGCCGGCAGGAACGTGATCTCATCTCCGCGCTCGCCGACGAGGCGATCGATGTGGCGGCGCATCTCGTTGCGACGCGACAGCAGCGCGTCGATCTGCGTCGACGTGAGCCACGGCTTGAGGGCGGTTTCGAGGTCGGTCTTGGTCAACGCGGCCATCCGCAGCCAGAGGGCGCGGTCGAACTGGCTGGGCGGCTTCACCGTGCCGAGCGTCGGGTTGGTGCCGAACGCGCGCGAGTGGTCGATCAGGTAGACGTGACCGGCATCGTCGTGCAGCAGGTTCCCCTGGTTGCGGTCGATGTTGGCAATCAGCTGATCGAACATCTGCATGCGGCTGGTCTGCCGGCTCCAGCGCGCACCCGGGCCCTTGGGCGGGGTGGCCGGGTTCCACGGGCGCACGTTCTCGATCCAGTACACCGCCGCGCCCTTGCTGGCGCCGATCTGCCGTTCGACGACGGGTGGGACCACGTCCATGCCGAGGTGCCGACTCAGGAGATACGCGGCGATCTCGGACTTGTAGCTCTCCATCTTGCCGTGCATCACCTGCGTCGGCAGGGGCTTCCACGCGAAGCTGGTGGCTGGTCCGCCCGGTTCGAAGTATCCCCGCCGCGGCTTGGTGATGCCCACCGGGATGTCCTTCCAGCGGACGACCGGGGCCGTGCGGAGGAAGGCCTCGATTTCGGTCTCGTGCCCACGCCAGATGTAGGCAACGGGCCCGGCCGGCACCGCCGTGGCGTCGACAGCGACCGCGGCCGGTGTGTTCGTGACCGCCGGCGACTGGGCCAGACCGGGGACGGCCAGGGCTGCCGTCAGAGCAAACGCCGTGAGGCCCGTGCGTGCAAGTGGTCGCGTGTGCATGGCAGTCTCCCCGGGCCGCGCGGCCCTTCCCTGAATACGTGTAACGCGAGGGAGGGTTCCGACAGCACGGGTGGAGCCTCAGCTGCCGGTGAGCCGGACCGTCGTGCCCGCGACGGTCTCGATGTCGATGGCGTGGGCGGGCAGCGGGATGGCCGGGGCCGCCGGCGCGCCGGTGGCGACCAGCGGCGCACCCACCGCATGACGGGCGTGCAAC
>DATJTM010000368.1:0-2956 GCA_035503395.1 Luteitalea sp. | reverse complement strand
GTCGGAGACGTCGATCCTGACGGCGCCGGATCTGCGTCGCGTCGACCTCGCGGGCCAGCCGACGGCGCCAGGCGCCACTGCGCGTGCCTTCTGGAGCCGCGCTCAGGGCCTGGTGCTCACGGCATCCCGGTTGCCGGACCTGCCGCGAGGCCGCACCTACCAGCTGTGGGTGTTGACCAGCGGGGCGCCGGTCAGCGCCGGCCTCTTCAAGGGCGATGCGTCGGGAGGGGCGACGGCGGTGTTCGACACGCCGGTGTCGCTGCCGGCACCGCAGGGACTGGCGGTCTCGATCGAACCCGATGGTGGCGTGCCGGCCCCCACCGGCGCCATCATTCTGGTCGGCAAGACGACGGAATGACGCCCGATTGGCGCTCTGCTTGATAAAGCGGACGCCAACTCTTGCGCGACGCGGCCGGGACTGCTCTACTGTCGCATGCAGACCGTCGAGCCGAGCGGGCCGCCCGTGTCCAAGACGCCCCTCTTCGACGACTACACCTTCGGCCGCGCGTTCGACGAGATGTTCAGTGCGCCCGGCGAGGCGCGCGACCACTACCTGCCCCTCTTCGAGCAGCTGAGCGCGCTGCCCCCAGCGGAGTTCCAGCGTCGCCAGCAGATCGCCGACCGCGCGTTCCTCCATCAGGGCATCACGTTCACGGTCTACGGCGACAGCCGCGGCACCGAGCGCATCTTCCCGTACGACCTGCTGCCGCGCATCATCACCGGCGACGAGTGGCGGCAGCTCGAACGCGGCCTGACGCAGCGCATCGACGCGCTCAACCTGTTCCTGCGCGACATCTACCACGAGGGCCGCATCCTGCGGGCCGGCGTCGTGCCGCGCGACCTGATCTACAGCTGCCCGCATTACCGCCGCGAGATGCGCGGGCTTCGCGTGCCCGGCGACCGTTACGTGTCGGTGGCCGGCACCGATCTGGTGCGTCTCGCCGACGGCTCCTTCGCCGTCCTCGAGGACAACCTCCGCGTGCCGAGCGGCGTGTCGTACATGCTGGCCAATCGGGCGGTGATGAAGCGCACGTTCTCGCGCCTCCTCGGTCGCTACAGCGTGCGCCCCATCGACCACTATGCGCAGACGCTCCTGCGGACGCTGCGCGATCTGTCGCCGCAGGGTCGACCCAATCCGACCGTCGTCCTGCTCACGCCGGGCGTGTTCAACTCCGCCTACTTCGAGCACGCGTTCCTCGCCCGCCAGATGGGCATCGAGCTGGTCGAGGGCCGCGATCTCTTCGTCCACGACAACATCGTTTACATGCGGACGACGTCCGGCGCCCAGCGCGTCGACGTGATCTACCGCCGTGTCGATGACGACTTCGTGGATCCGCTGGCATTCAAGCCCGACTCGCAACTGGGCGTCACGGGCTTGTTCAACGCCTACCGCGCCGGCAACGTGTCGCTGGCCAACGCCATCGGCACCGGCGTCGCCGACGACAAGGCCGTGTACGCGTACGTACCGGCCATCATCCGGTTCTATCTCGACGAAGACCCGATCCTGCACAACGTCGAGACCTACCTGCTCGACGACCGGGTGCAGCGCGATCACGTCCTGCAGAACCTCGAGACGCTGGTCGTCAAGGCGGTCGGCGAGTCGGGCGGCTACGGGATGCTGATCGGGCCGCACAGCACCGCCGAGCAACGCGAGCAGTTCCGTGAGCGGATCCTTGCCAATCCGCGCAACTACATCGCCCAGCCGACGCTCGACCTGTCGTGTGCGCCGTGCTTCGTCGACACGAAGATCGAGCCGCGGCACATCGACCTGCGGCCGTACATCCTGTCGGGGCAGCAGACCGTGATCGTCCCGGGTGGGCTGACCCGGGTGGCCCTGCGTCGCGGATCGCTCGTCGTCAACTCGTCGCAGGGCGGCGGCAGCAAGGACACGTGGGTACTCGAATGACGGAGGGTGGCCAAATGCTGTCGCGTGTGGCGGACCACCTGTATTGGCTGAGCCGCTATCTCGAACGGGCCGAGCACACCGCCCGGCTCCTGGAGATTGGCGTCACGCTGTCGGCCGATCGCACCCCCGAGTCCGCGTCCCGGCAAGGCGTCCGTATCCTCAGTGCGCTGCAGGCGCTCGACGCGCAGCGGGCCGGCCTGGTGGAGTTCCCCGTGCTGGCCGTCGACCTGACGGTGGGTGAGCGCGAAGAGTCGTTGCTCGCCTGCGTCTCGCACGCACGCGAGAACGCCCGCCAGGTGCGCGAGCAGATCAGCGTCGACATGTGGGAGGAGCTCAATCGGCTCTACCTGCGATTGAACGCGGCCCGCGATGATCGCAGCTGGCAGGAGCAGCCGGAGGATCTCTTCCGCGAAGTGCGGCACTCCGTCTACCTCTTCAAGGGGATGAAGAGTTCGACGATGGTGCGCAACGAGGGCTGGCAGTACATGGACCTGGCCCGCTTCCTCGAGCGTGCCATCAACACGTCGATGCTGCTCGACGTCCATCTGCGCGAGTTCCACGAAGGCATGCGCAGCATCGTCGACAACACGGAGTACGTCGAGTGGCTGTCGGTGATGCGCTGCTGCGCATCCTACGACGCGTACACGCGCGTTTACACCGCGGCCATTCGGCCGCTGCACGTGCTCGACTTCCTCCTCCTCAATCCGGAGTTCCCGCGATCGCTGCGCTTCGCGGCCGACCGCATCGAGGAGTCACTCAAGCGGCTGTCACAGCAGTCGGGACGCACCCAGCCGGCCCGCGTCGAGCGGCTCGCCGGCCTGCTGCGGGCGTCGCTCCAGTTCGTCCAGATCGACGAACTGCTGCACGGCGACGTGCTGCACACACTCGAGCACGTGCGGCGCCAGTGCCGCCTCATTCACCACGCGATGTACCAGTCGTACATCAGTTACCAGCTCGAATCGGAGACAGCATGACGGCAGTCGGCAGTCGGCAGTCGTCTGCGGTGTGCGTTTTCTCCGAGGGTAGGGATGCCTCTCCGAGGCGCCCGAG
>DATJTM010000367.1:0-18996 GCA_035503395.1 Luteitalea sp. | reverse complement strand
AGGTTCTCGCTGCGCCGGACGGAGCTAGCTCTGCATTAAGGAGGCGGCTTGAAGCGTTGGGAGGTAGTCGACGAGTGAGGTAGGGACGGCCGTCCCGGCCGTCCGTCATCGACGGACGGGAACTCTCGTCTTTGTTCTCGAGGAACTCCTCGGCCGTCCTCACGGACCGCTCGGAGAGCGGTCCCTACCTCACTTGTAGCGGCGGGTGCTGCCGACTGTCACGGGGTCGTGCTGGCGGCGTCTGCGCTGTCGGCCGGGTCGTCGAACACCCAGCCCTGGCGGGTCATGCGCGCCGCCATGCGTTTGGCGTCGGCGGTGATCGACTCGAGATCGCCGTGCACGCAGGAGTACACGCACAGGCCATCGACGTGTACCCGGAGCTCGAGGTCGCCGCTGGCTTGCTCCTGCACTTCGCACTGTGCGGACCGAAGTCCGCTGCCGCTTTTCATGGTCCAGACGACGGAGGGCGGAGGCAGAACGGGGTCGGTCATCGGCATGGGAATGATAGGCGGTGCGGCAGGGCGCGCAGCAACGCGACCGGTCCGGGCATGGGGGGAGCGGTCAGCCTGTGTTGCAGGGCTGACCGCAAGTGTCACGAGAGGGACTCAGTTGCCACCGTGGTCACTGGAGGCGCGTGGCCAGGGCACTCGTCCCGGAGGCCCAGCGCTGCTGGCCAGCGTCCCAGTACATCGCGCGTTCGACGACGATGGGCACCGGAGTGGTGCCGATGGACTCGATGAGGGTGCCGAACCGACGCCCCTGCGCCGAGCCGCCGAAGTCAGGACCGACGGCCACGTTGGTGCGCGAGTGGGACGGCAGCGTGTATGTGCGGATCAGCGACGTGCCGTCCTCGAACAACAAGGTCACCCGTGCTTCCCCAGTGCTCGCGGACGGATTGGCGATGAGCACGTACGTCTCCTCGCCCTTCGACGCATCGACTTCGCCATCGGCCAGGGCCCAGACGACGCCGCTCTCGGCGGCGGCGGCCGTGGCGTGCGCTTCGTGCCACGTCGCTGACGTGCCTGGCCACCATTGTGCGCGCTCGACGACGACAGGGATGTCGTTGGTGGCCTCGACGATCGTCGACACCGCCGTATCCGCGAGGGGCAGCCCCGGGACGCCTGCGAACGACTCCTGATCGATCCACACCGTGGACCGTGACAGGGGCGCCACCGTGTGCGTCCGGCTGAACGTCTGCCCGTCGGGCAGCAGGTAGGTCAATCGCAGGTGCGCCGCCTCGGTCGCGGGATTGGCGATGAGGACGAACGTGTCGAAGTATTCGCCGGTGGCGCCTTCGGCAAGGAACCAGCGCTTCTGCGGCGCGGCAATGGCGGCGCTGCCGTGGCCGGCTTCGAACGTGCGCCCACGCGAGAGATACATCGAGCGCTCGGCCAGGATCGGCGTGTTGTCGAGTGACTCGATCACCGCGCTCACGTCACTCGACGCGAACGCGAGGCCGACGCCAGTGAATTCCTCGGCGTTCACCCAGATCGTCCGGCGCGAGCGCGGAGCGAGAAGGTAGTGCTTCTCGAGGGGCGGTGCGGTCGGGCGCAGATAGCGCACCCGTACGGTCGTCGCTGTCGCCGCTGGGTTCTGCAGCAGGTAGAACAGTTCGAAGTCTCCCTGCGTCGAGCCCTCGGCGAGATACCACGTCGTCGACGGCGCGGCGGCACTCGTCTCGGCGTGCGCGCCGTATTCCTCGTCACCCCACCGCATCGTGCGGTCGACGACGATGGGCTGGTCGGCGTCGATGCGCGTCGAGAACTCGGCGCGATCGAGGTCGACCACCTGCGCGGCTTCGAGCGTGGCGCGGCGGCGGGGCCCGATGACGAACGCCGACGGCACCGTCCGGCCATCAGCGGTCGTGAACGTCAGTTGCACGTGTGCGTCGTTCGCCGTGGGGTTGAGTAACGCGAGGCGCGTCCTGAACGGCGCAATCGTCGCGCCCTCGGCGAGGTAGCGCGTCACGCTGCCGCGCGGGTGCGTCACCGCCTGGTACTCCGCGGCGTTGGTCACGCCGTCGCCGTCCGGGTCGCCGGTCGGACCATCGTCGCCGGCGGCGCTGTCGGTGCGCAATCCTGTCCGGCGCTCCCAGGGATCTGGCAGGCCGTCGGCGTCGGCGTCGAGATCGACAATGAACGCACCGGCGATTGCAGAGAAGCCGACCCAGCGACCATTGCCGCTGATGACCCCGCTGATGACGTTGTCGAGGGCGTCGAACGCGAACTCCTCGGAGTAGCGCGCCTGCAGGTCTCGCAGGACAATCGACTGTGGGTGCGACTGTGATACCGCGGTGAACACGAGGAGCCGGCCGTCGTCGGACAGCGACGGCGTCGTGCACTTGACGACCTCTGCCGACGGAGTGACGCAGGCGGGCGACGTGCGCAAGGTGGCGCGATTGTTGACTGCGCCGCGCGGCAGGTTACTCGCGTCGGATGCGAAGACGATCAGACGGGCGTCGGCACTCAGCGCGGGCATGCCCTGGCCGTAGCTTGGTGCGTCGCCCTGCGCACCGTCGGTCGTCAGGCTGATCCGCGTGGTGGAGCGAACGATGCGATCGTGCAGGAAGACGTCCTGGACGTTGTTCGTGTCTCCCTCCACCAGGTTGTTGGCATCGGCGCTGAAGGCGATGTACCGGCCGTCCTTGCTGATGGTCGGGAAGTGCGCCTCCGCGTTTGCGGCCTCGCCGCGCAACGCGATGCTCACGCGCGCCGTCACGCCGGTGGCCCGTTCGTGCACGTAGATGTTGGTGCACGGCCAGCCCGCGCCGCAGAGGGCCGGAGGGTCGGATGTCAGGTTGCGCGCCCGCGATCTGAAGACGACGGCGCTGCCATCGGCGCTGATGGAGGCGCCCCAATAGTCGGTGCCCTCGTCGGCCGGTTCGCCCGTCGTCGAGCGACTGACGAGCGTGGTCACGCCGGTCTGACGGTCGTGGACGTACGCCTGCAGGCGACGCGGCCCGCCGTAGAAGGAGGCGTCGGTCGTGAAGGCGACGAAGCGTCCGTCGTCGGTGATCGAGCCGCCGTAGACGTCCTGGTCCGCGAACACACCGGCCGTGGTGCGACTCACGAGCGTCAGCGCGGTCGTGCCGCTCTCGTCGAACACGTCATCTCCGTCCGTGTCGCGATCGAGCACGAACAGATCGTTGCAGCTCCGACGGCCGCAGCGCTGGGTGTCGTTGGCGACGAGGTTGGTCGCCTCCGACGACACCAGGATGAAACGCCCGGTGCGATTGATGGCCGCGATGACCGTGCGGGCATTGGGCGCCTGGCCGTCGAGCGTCGGCAGTGGCAGCGGGATTGGTGCCGGCTGCGCGGCAGCCATGTGGCTGCCCGTCAGGAGGAGTGTCGTCGCGAGCAGCGCGCGCGTAAGTCGGACGGCGATCGGAGGTTGCACAGGTACAGGCCCTCTCGGCCGGAGGTGCACCGGGACGCCGGCGCGCCGGCTGTCAGCGGCGGCATCATAGCCGAGGCGTTGGATGCGACAGCAGAAACCAGGCGAGTGCGCCGCACGCGCCAGGGGCGGCCTGTGGCGTCATGCGAAGCGGTCGGCGGTTCTGGGCGACGCCGCACGCCGTGTTCGTCGAGTCATTGAGGAGCGACGAGGTCAGCCTGGGGGCGCCTGGTCGAGCAGAGCATCGAACCCGCGCACCTTGAGCAGGCGACGGATCTCGTTGACGGGAACACCTTCGTTGTAGGCCGGTGTGTGCAGGGGGTCGAAGTTCGGGTCGCCCGAGTGGTGTAGCGCGATCAATACCCAGTCCTGGTCGAAGCAGGGCGACCCAGAGGAGCCGCCGAGCGTATTCGTGGTGTACCGCACCCGTGTCGCGTTGCCGTTGAGACCACGCATGCCGGACGTGTCGAGCGTGAAACGCAGCGGCGCGCCGTCCGGGTGCTGGACAATGAACACTGGCGAGCCGGCTTCGAAGTCTGACGCGGTGGTCGGCACCTGGATCCAGCCGCGCGGCTCGGCCTGCTTCTCGGCCTTCTCCCCTTGCGACGTGACCGGCTGCTCGCCGACCTTGGTGGCCAACCGCAGCAGCGCGTAGTCGAGATGCGCCGGATCGGGGTCGGTCGACTTCGGCTCGCGCTCCTCGTCGACCGGGCTGACGGGGCTGGAATCGACCAGCCAGTCGCCGGCCAGGCCGATACTCACACCCTTGTCCAGATAACCGTCAACTTTCTTGTAGTCGAATTGACACACCACGTCGGCGGCGTGGGCCGAGAGCCCCTTCGAGGTGTGCGTGCCCGCTTCGCCGGCAATGACGGCCTCGACCACGTGATGGTTGGTCATCACCAGGTCCGGCCCGACGAGAAAGCCCGTGCCGAACAGTTGCCGCCCCGTGCTGGTGGTCACGACGATGCGGCACACCTGCAGCTCGATGGCGGCCATCTTTTCTCGCCACTCGGTGATGTCGTGAAAGCGGTGCGTGTCATTGATGACGCGCTGCAGTTCCGGACCGGGCGGCACGTTGCTCGGCAGCCGCACCGACTGCGCCAGTTCGAGGAGCTTGGCGTTGCGCGGACGGGACTTTCGCGCCGCCTGCACGAGGTCCGCCGTCCATCCTTCGGCCTCGCTCGCCTGAATGAGGTAGAACGCCTGGTCGGTGGTCGGCCCTGGCGCGACGATGGCATTCAGGTGTTTGTTCAGCCTGAATCTCAACATCATCGCCAGCGTCGTCGAGTCCGGGAATGCGTCGACGAGCGCGTCGACGAGCGCTTCGTACTGAGGTCCGGTCAAGCCCACGGCGGTGCCTCGCTGAAAGGTGTGTCTGGCGGAGTGAGTGTGACGCCGCGGGCCTCCAGGTCTTCCAGAATCCGGTCGACGGCCGTCCCCTCGCGCAGGCGGCGTCCGGCCAGGCCTCCCAACCAGCCGCTCGCCCGCGCCACGTGAACCGCGACGACGTGCAGGTCCTCGTCGAGGACGGGACTCCCCGACCCGCCGCCCTCGCCATCGATCTCGTACTGGAGCCGCTGCCGTGAGGGATCGCGTTCGCGCATCCCGGTCGGCGACGTCGAAAAGACCAACGCGCGGCGTGAATCGAATCGCAGCGTCGAGACGGCGGAGCCGCGAGCCGGGTCGGGGCGCGCCGCGAGCCGCATCCAGCCGCGCCTCCCCTCGATCGCACCAGGGCCCTCGCCCACCGGCGTGGCGAGCCGCAACAGCACGTACTCAATCTCCCCTCCGGACGCAACGAGCCACTCAGGGGCGACGCGGACCGCAGCGCCTGGCATGAGCACGCCGGTGTCCGTGGTGGTGGCGTCGAACACGATGCGCACACGGCCGGCATCGGCGGCCCCGCGCTGCAGTTTGGCCTCGGCGAGGATCGCGGGACTGGTGAGCACCAGGTCCGGACCGACGAGGAAGCCGGTGCAGAAGACCTGCGCCGCGCCGTCCGCCCACACCTGGCACACCTGCGACTCGAGTTGCGTCAGCGCGGTCCGCATCTGGTGCTCTCGACGCCCGGTCAGGATCGACTGCTGCAGGACTTTGACGTTGGCCATGCCGCGAGCCAGAACGCCCATGGTCTCAGCGAGATCCCAGAGCCGGCCATTGCGTGGCGCGCCCCGGCGGGCGGCGAGCAGCAACGATCCGACCAGTCCGACGGCCGCGGCGCGTGAGGCGACCAGCGGCGCCAGCGTCGCGCTCGGTTGCCGGAGTTGCGACGCCTGGCCGGGTAGCAGGGTCTCGAGACCGAAGTGGCGCAGCATCGCCGCCAAGTTCGTGAAGTCGGGATACGCGTCTGCGAGACATTCGCCCATGACGGGTACGAACTGCTCCGCCACCCAGGGCGAGTGTTCTTCATCACCGGGCGTTGCAGCCGGCCGATGAGGCGGCTCCGCGCCGGACGGGCCGGGGTCGGGAGCGCCCCGGGCCGCGCTGATCGGGCCATCGTCGACGGCCAGCAAGCGGAGCTGCGCGCGCAACGTCGCCGCCGCCGCGCCTTCGGGCGCCCGGGCCAGGGTGTCGGTCGCCAGCCGGCGGGCCGCGACGACGTCTCCCATCCGCACCAGGGTTTCGACCTGCAGCGCCTTCAGCGCCGGATCGGTGTAGGTTGGTCGCTCTGCCAGCAGCGTCGACGCGTCGTTCAGGTGTCCGAGACGCAGAAACTCCTGTACCTCGCGCGTGGCATAGCGCTCCCAGTCTTCGAGGTCGACCTGCCGCCACACGTCGGCCGGCAGTGCGACGCTCATCTTTCCGGCCAGCCAGCCCTGGGCGCGAGGCGACAGGTCCGACACGCCGCCCGCCAGGTATGGCTCCACGCCGTCCATCCACCGTCCGTCGAGTGTCGCGCGGTCGTGCCCCAGCCACAGCCGGTGATACAGCTCCTCGGCGCGTGTCTCCGGGTCTGGCGGTTGCGATGCGTAGAAGACCACGGCTGCGCGGTTCACCTGCCTGGCACGCTCCGGGTCGGCCGCCTCGAGAGGCTTGAGCATCACGGTCCGCAGTTCGGGTCGGTGGACCAGCACCTCCGGTGACCTCGCCGTGACCAGCACGACCTCCCGCTGGAGCTTGCCGAGCAGACGCACCGCCGCGGCGCGATCGGGCACGTCCAACCCGCACGGCTTGGCCAGCACGTATTGGATGATGCCCGGCGTGATGCGTCGCAGCAGCAGCCCAGGATGCGCGAGCTTGCGGACGTCGGGGTCGATGATGTGCTCGAGCACCCGGGTGTACAGCTGCGCCTCGACGCTGCCTTTCTTGAGCGCGCCGAGGACGGCGCCGAGATCGCTCAAGCCGCCCGGGGTGTCGTGCGCCCGCCGAAGCAGGTCGACCGCGAGCTTGAGGGTCAAGGGCGACCCGCTCACCTGCCGGGCGACGGTCTCGGCGTCTTCGCGGCCGATCCGGACCCGCGCCGTGATGAAGGCCGTGGCCGACTCGAGGTCGAAGGTGTCGAGCGGCAGCGGTCGCAAGGCCCGATGCTCCGGCAGCACGCGGCCGCAGAGCACGGTTCGCAGGAACGGCAGCTGTGCCTGCAGCTTGTCGAGGAAGGTGAAGACCTCGCTGACGTGTGACGCGCTGCGCAGTTGCACCTCTTCGAACGTGTCGAGCACCAGCAGCATCGGCTGCGACGATGAGGCTTGCAGGCCCTGCACTTCCTGCGCGAAGGTCTCGAGGAAATAGTCTCGGTCGCTCAGTCGCAGTTGCGACCATACCGACTCGTAGCGCGTCGCGCGCACCTCGGTACCGGACTCTCCCGCCGCCGGCACCGGAGCGGCGGACGGTGGAGGCGGCGGGGCCGGCGCGTCGGGGTCGCGCGGCTCCACTTCGGCAGAAGGCGCACTCCGCATGAAGGTCGGGGCCTGCGTCCTGGTCATCGCCGCGATGCGCTGCCCCCATTCCTGCCGCAGAGCGTCCAGTTGCGATCGATGGTCGGGATACTGCGCCGACAACTGTCGCAGCGACTCCATCAGCAGGGTGACCGGTTCCTCGGCAACCAGGCCCGGCCGGTCGAAGTCCAGGTACGCGTAAGGAAACTGCGGCACATCCGAGCGGTCGACGTGGTCGAGGACGAACTTGGCGATCAGTGTGGACTTGCCGATGCCGCCGGGGCCGTAGACGAACAAGGGCGGCTCGGCGGTGATGCTGAGCACCTGCCGGACGGCGCGCCAGGCCGCCGCCGCGGCGCCGCTGGCGGCCCGCACGCCGACGTAGTCGCTGAGCACGGCGAGTTCGCGTTGCCGTCCTGCGAAGTAGTCGCCGACCAGATCACGGAATGGCGCCAGCTGCACGGCGCGATCGGCGGCCAGCTGCAGGTGGCGCTCGTCGGGCACGCCGGGAACGAGACCACGCACCCAGTCGGCGACGATCTGCCAGGCCCGCACGTGGTCGGGACGCGCCGCGGCCCGGACGTTGTCACCAGGCTCGAACAGGGCTCGCTCCAGCGTCTGCTGCACGAGGCTGTCGGGACGCGAGGGATTGACCGCCAGCGCGGCGCGCACCGCGCCCGCTGCCAGGAGTCTGGCCAAAGCCGCCCGGCGGACGTCGCGTTCCAGGATCCACGTCGTCGTCCCGTCGGCTTCATAGGACGGCAACGAGTGACGCCGCAGTTCGGCGCGCGCCGCCTCGAGGTCATCCGGCGGAGGACCGAAGGGCGCCAGCGTCTCCGGGTCGAAGCTGGCGAGCACCGCGGCGGCGTCAACCAGGCCGCTGTCGCCGGCCAGCGCGTCGTCGGCAAACAGATCGGCCAGTTGCTCGGTCACCGATTCCGTGGTCCAGCCGCCCTCCGGTCTCACGTCCGCGCTCCGGACAGCAGTTTCTGCGCGGTGCGACTCAGCGCGACGTTCAGGTGTTTCAACCGTACGTGCGGCTCGACCGGCGACGAGATCGCGTGGGTCGCCAGCAGTTGCGCCACCTGCCGATCGACCTGCTGGTCGATGCTGTCGGCGGCGGCCGTCACTACAGCCGGGTCGGGCGGGTCGCCGGCGCGGCTGAACACTTCCGTGAGAAACGCCTCGATGTCGCTGCGGGTGATCGGCGGCGCGGTGATGGCCTCCACGTGTGAGTACAGCAAGGCATCGACCCGCGGGTAGTTCAGGAGCACCAGGCGAAGACGGTCGGTGCCGACGTCGGCGAACTCGCCGAGCATCTGAATCAGATCGAGCGCTTCGTTCGGCAGGCTCACGCGGAAGCCGTCGAGCACGAGCCACCACACCTCGTAGGCACCGGCATTGATCCCGTCCGACAGCCATTGGTAGAGGTCCGGCAGCCAGCGGCTGTCCTGTTCCTTGTCGGAGGCGGGCCGCGACGGAATCGTCGTCGGGTCCATGCCGAGGGCCGTCGCAATGCGGCGCGCCAGGTTCTCGAGCGTTGCATCCTGTTGGTCGACGTCCACATACGCGAACTTGTAGCGCTCGGCGCGGCGCACCGGGTCGAACTGCAGCAGGTAGCCGACGAAATCCTTCGAGTAGGTCTTCCCGGTCCCGCGGTCTCCGTACACGACGAGCACACGGGAACTGAGCCCCTCGCCGATCTCCCGCAGCGCGCTGCGAAACCCTGGGCGACACAGGAAGACGCGCCCGCCAACGAGGAACTTGGCGCTGTAGTGGTCGACCGCGGCCGTCACCGTGCCGGGATCGAGGGTGGGATGAGCGGCGAGGAACTCCTGCAGGAGCGGATTGCCCGGTGTGGCGGCGCGCGCGCCCGCGATCAGGTTCCGCGTCCAGAAGTCGCGCTCGGCCCGGAGCACGATGCGCAGCACCACGTCATCCAGTGGTCCGTCAGGCGTGATCGATGGGCGGTGCTGGCGCACCTTCAGCGCCAGCATCTGATCGAGCTTGGTGAGCGTCGGGAAGGCGTCGACCAGAGCCGCGACCAACTCGTCGCGCTGCAACGGCGTCAGCGGCGTGGACATCGCGCAGCCGCGGTCGGACTCACCCCTGCTTCGGGGCGCCGTAGGTCTTGCGGATGAACGTCTTGTCGGTCTTCGACAGCCTGGTGTTCTTCCTGGTGGAGCCACCCGACAGCGTCCAGGTCACGGGAAACGCGTAGTGCATGATCGACGCCGGGTCGTACTCGGAGAATTGCGTGCGGCTGCGATCGTATTTCTCGAACATGTTGAAGTCGATCGTCGCCCGGTCCCAGTTGTTGGGCGGGCCGCTCAGGTCGGCGTAGACCGCATCCTTGTTCCAGACGATCGTGCCGGCCGGGCTCTGGTGCTCGTGGATGCAGCCGAGGGCGTGACCGAACTCGTGGAGCACGACGCCGGACACCTCGTCGTCGGTGGACTCGGGCGTGAGCCAGCCGAAGTTCATTGTCGGTTCGGATTTCTTGAAGAATCGGGTCACGAGGACGTCGGTGCCGACGCCGGACCAGGAGCCGTCGTTGGCAAAGGCGATGCGGATCTCGGCGTCGCCGCTGTCGACGAAGGTCAGCCCGATGTTGGCGTGGCGCGTCCACTCCATCGCCGCGTCCTCGACGCGTCGGCGCACGGTGGGATGTCCTTCGAGGAACTTCACCCGCAGCTCGCGACCCGGCTTCCACTTCTTGGCCGCTTCGAGCGCGAGTTCGGTGGCGTTGGCCGACAGCTGATTGGCTGGATTCTCGAGTGCGGCGAGCCGCTGGGCTTCCTCCCGCAGTTCGAGCGGCAACACACGGTCGATGCATGCGTGCACAGGCATGGTGGTCCTCTCCGAATACGCTTCGCCTCGGCGGAGCGCCTCCGCGCGACGTTCCTCCGAGCCGTCCCGATGTCAGCAGTAACGTGAGCTGGGCGCCGACCGAACCAACCGAGCCGAAATCGTCACGTGACGGTCCCCACGAGGCGTCACGGGTCTACGCATGGTGCCCGCGCCGGGACGCAGAGGGCGACCACGTGGTCTGGCGACCTGGTCAATCCCGGGAGCAGCCGCCTGCGGCAGGCGTTGTGGCTGCCCGCGGCGGCAACACTGCTGGCCTGACCGAATTGGCACGAGAGACCTGATATCCTCACGCCCGCACCAGCCCTTCATTGGACGCGGCACGCGAGTTCGCGTGTCGCTGTTGCCGTCCGCCAAGGAGTCCGCAGTGGCGATCTATTCGGCGATAGACGACGTGCTCGTCAGTCAGGATGAACTGAATCGGCGGGGATCAGCCGGCCAGTTGCGTCGGCTCCAGAGCGAACGCGACGCGACCGTCGAGTTCCGACACGGGGTGGCTCGGAACCGGGCGCGCCGCGGGCCATCTCGCGCCGCATCCATCACGCCCATCGGCCCGGTGCCGATCGGCCTCGGCCGGCCGTTGACGGTGCAGGTGCGCCACGTGTACAGCGGCGACCAGGCGCACGGCTTCTGGGGCGACAAGGACATGCTCGTCACCTCGGCTATGAAGAGCGTTGCCGCGTACGACGGCGCGCCGCGCGCGGTCAACTTCCTCGTGCGCAAGGCCAAACAGAACCGGAACTTCCGCGCCGTCGATGCCACCGAGAAGGGCACGCCGCTGGTCTGCTACGCGCCGGCGCTGGCGCAGTCGTCGAGCGTCCTGACGGTCGAGGTCGTCTTCGACGGCTTTCCCGACGAGATGTTCGCCGCGATCGGCCAGGCGTTCAGTGCGGCCGCGGGCTTGCCAGTGTTCGCGCCCGCCAGTGGCTACCTGGCCGCGGCGGGCATCGTCACCAAGCTGATCGGCGGGGTCGGGAAGGCGCTGACCAACGGCACACCCGCCTTGCGGCGCACGGAGGAGGTCACGTTCGTGACGCCGGGGTCGGTCGCCGCTGAAGCAGGATTTCGGCTGCTGCTGGCCGACGACGCGCCGTCATCGTTGCTCGATCACTACACGCTGAGCGCGGAAGGCGCCCTGGTCAAGAAGGCCGACGGCAAGACGCTCTACGACGGGCCCGAGACGTACGCGGTGATCAGTCTCGACGGTCGCGAGAACGACGACTTCAAGGGGTTCACGCCTGCGGCCGCATCGGCCGCGCTGCTCGACAAGTTCTACAACATCCACGACGGATCCTCACGGCCCGTGGCGCTGCTGCAACAGGCGCTGTCGCTCTACAACGACATGATCTTTCGCGACAAGGCGACGGCGGCGAGACGGAAGTTGAGCAGGATCACCGACACGAACAGTGCCGAGTACAAGGACCTGCAGGCGCTGATCGAGGCCTACCTCGCCAACATCAACGCCAGCGAACTGAAGCCAGACCTCGAGACGTGAGTGACGCCGATCTGCATTTGCCCCCGATGACGGACGTGCGCGGCGGGTGATGCGCGCGATGACGAACGCACGAACCCGCACCGTGTCGCGCCACCCGCTGGTGGCCCCATCACGGCACTGACCGACCGTTCCTCCTCGCTGTGCTTGCGATACGTCAGTCCGTCACTCGAGATTGCCGGCCTTCGAACCGTGCTCAGACGGGTTCGCAAGGGATCGCTCGAAGACGTCGCGCGCCTGCGCGAGGATCTCGAACATCCGGCCATCATCGTCGGCACCCGTCCGCCCAGTGAGCCCGTCGCGCCAGCGTCGAGGGATCGCGTGGGCGCCGTGCAGCGCACCGATGGCGGCCCCGACGACGGCGACGACGGTGTCGTTGTCGTAGGTGTCGTTCACCGAGCAGACGATGGCTTCTTCGGGATCGTGCGCGCACCGCATCAGCAGGTAGATCACGCACGGCACGGTCTCGAGCACGTAGGCTCCCGAGTAGAACGCGTCGCAGGCGTCCGGCACCGACCAGCCGCGGTCGCACACGTCGTCGATGCGTCGTACCACGAGTTCGGAGAACGTGCCGTCTTGCCGAGCGAGTTGCCGATGGCGCGACCGAGCATCATGCCCTCGAGATGCGACCACGCCGGCCGGACCGGTACCGGCTCTTGCAGGACGATGGGTGTGGCAGGCAACCTGGAAAGCGTTCCGTTGCACAGCGTTTACAGGTGCGGGCGGTTCACCGTGGGACCTCGCGTATGTAGACCGACCTGGCTGACAGGCCGAGACCCGTCAAGAAGGCCATCTCCTGTTGCTGCGTTCTCAACACGCGCTCGCGGCACCACTTGCCGTCCTTGTCCCTGGCGTGTCGCTTGACCTCGATGAAGCCCGCCCCGTACGGCACGCCATCCGCCCTGTGTCGCCACAAGAAGAGATCGGGCACTCCCGGCGACGCAGCATCACGCGCTCGATGCAAGACCTTCGGGAGCACACGCTTCTGCCGTAGGAAGTGCACCAGCGTCACGTACTTGTCCGCCCGCACGGGGCCGATGTGGACACCTCGCGCTTTGACACCTTCCATGGCGTGCCCCAGCATCTCGGCATCGAGGGTGACATCCAGACGCAGTCCCCCGTCCACGCAGGCGCTGAGGGTGGACCAGATGTGTGGATGCAGGCGGCAACCGTCGAACACCTCGCCTCGCCGGAGAGCACCAGGCGTTGATGACCGAGCCCTCCACCGCCGCAGGACGAGTTCCTCCGGGATGACCGAGCGGCCGCGCCACTCGTACCGCACGCGGCGGTCGTCGGCGGCCACTCTATGCGCGGTCCGGGAGATTCTAAGGATCACGAGCGAGTACTCCGTCGCATTTGTTCCTCCTTCGCTGCTTCTTTCGAGTCGTGCAGGGCTGCTGTCAGACGTGGCCGTCTGACATGTCTTGTTTCTGATGCTCGCCTGCCGCGAGGATGACGGACCACTCTGTCCACAGGAGTATCGTCGCTGGCGCCACAGGGCCCACCAGAGTCCGACCCGCGGCTCGTGTACTACGTACCGGACTTCGCCGACGTCGACGTCCCGCTCGGCATCTCGACGCAGGTCACCTTGCGCGCCATCTCACGGCCGGACGAGAGCCAGATCATTGCTGCGAAACCTGGCCGCTTCGCACCCGGCTGCGCCGCTGACGGCGAGACGACGTTCCATGGCGCACGGGTCTTCTGGTGTGTGGGACCTGCTCCTCGCGGTGCGATTGCGAGAGCCGCAGATGGAGCGGCTCGGCGCCCCTGCGTTGGCTGCGCTGCCGACCGAGGTGAGGGGGCTCAAGAACGACGGTGACGACAGCGTCACCTCGCTGCACCGTCAGTCACTGCACGCACTGGTCGAGTATCTGTCGCGCCGCATCACGCTGCCGCGCATCGCTATGCTGGGGCCTTCACTCCCGGGTGTCCCGGAACCCCCAACAAACGCCGTGAGTTCGCGGGTTCGTCGGCTCTGAGAGGCCGACGCATTCACATGACCCGCTCACGTCGGACGTCGCGCAGGACTCATCTGCGAATCCCACCGCGGACGAGTCGTAGAAGAATGGTCTGCCCCTTCGGATGGTGTCCTGCGACGCCAAGCGATCGAACAGTGAGTCACGGTGGGCCTCGCGCAACGCGCACGTCTACTCTCGCCCCAGTTGGTGCGAGCGGCCATGGTTCGCTCGGTGAGTACGACGCCTTCGGACAGTACGGAAGGATACTTGGTGCGGTGGGCGGACCAGCAATCAAGCAGGAATGCTCGTCAGAGTCGCGATCTCGACTGGTAGTTTCGCCATCGCTACTGCGAAACCTACTGAATGGACCTGGATCTTGAAATGGTCGCGGGTTCGAGTCCGAGCCTGGACTCGTGCCGCAAAACATTGTAGAACATAGACTTGCACGACTTCAAAAGTAATCGTCTACTGACGGGACGGCTCAGCACGGCGGTCGACGGCGGTGCGAAGGTGAGTCGTAGTTCAAGCCCATCAATGTGGAGCCCAAAGGGCCTTTGGACGGACGACCAGGCGGTCGTCGTACATCCAAGCGGCCGACTTGAGTGTCGGGCCTCACGGGCTCGCTAGATCGTAGACACAGGCGCGATGCGCGCCCGTGGCCACCAGTGGCTTGCCTTGCGCCAGCACGACGGGCTGTCTGCCCTCGCGCGCTGCCGGACGTCACTCCCCGGAGGTGCGGCGAGCGATGCGGCGCAGAAAACATGACAACGCGGAGACCTTGGGACTCAGGGCGCGCCCGCACGTCGGACCAGCCGACGCATGCGAGGCAGGACAGTCGCCGCACGGCGCTGAACCGCGCCCGAGTGACGGCCTCACCGATACCCGCGTCCAGAGCCAAAAGCGTTAGCGAATACTTTCTGTGTGGTCTCGTTTTTCAACGATTTACGAGAACAACCTTTCGCCTGTGGACGCTGGAAACGGGCGTTCTCGTGCACAGAGTTTCAAGATTCTTTCAAGGTTGCCAGGAAAACAACGCGACAGGCCACTCCGCCCGTGGGGACGGGCCGTAGGCGTGGAAGCCCGCAGCTGTATCGGGCAAACGCGTAGCCGCCCGTTTCAGACTCTCGGCCACCATGCGCCGTGTTCCATTACACTCACGATCGCGATGGCTCACCCGGAAATCTTCATCGGTATTGTGGGAGCGGCTGGCACCGATCACGCCAGTGTGGCGACCTGTCTCTCAGACGCACTTCTTGACGTGGCCTACCGATCCGAAGCGATTCACGTCATCGAGTTGTTGAGCCGTCTTGGTGCCTATATCTCCCTACCTGTAAGCCCTGAAGAGGAGCGCATCGCGAGGCGGATGGATGCCGGCGATGACTTCCGCAATCGATCGGGCCGAGCCGACGCCTTGGCAGCCTTGTGCATCACTGAGATTGCCCGACGGAGAGAGACAGCCACAGGTCAAACTCCATCCCCAGCCGCTGTCAATACAGCGTATGTTCTCCGCTCCCTTAAGCGGACCGAGGAAGTTGAACTGTTGCGGCGCATCTACGGGAACAGCTTTTTCTTGCTCGGTGCGTATGCGCCGCGAGAAGTGCGTGTCTCGAGATTGGCCGAGGTGATAGCGCGATCGCATCACAGTCCGTCAATAGAGATGTTCCGAGAGCACGCCGAGCGCATCGTAGTTCGAGACTACGAGGATGCTTCGAATCCGGACGGCCAGCGATTGCGTGACACGTTCGCATTAGCAGACGTGTTTGTTCGAGCAGACGATCCGAGATCTTTGCGAGAGCAGATTCGACGATTCATCAACTTGCTGTTTGGGCATCCATTCCACACGCCGACTCGCGACGAGAGCGGAATGTTCTTGGCACATGCGGCTGCACTTCGATCGGCGGCTCTCCCTAGGCAAGTGGGCGCCGCAATCACCACACCAGACGGCAGCATCATCGCGACCGGCTGCAACGATGTGCCGAAGGCCGGCGGTGGCCTGTACTGCGAAGAAGATGCTAACGACAAACGGGATCATGTGCGCGGCTGGGATTTCAGTGACGTCGCGCGTTCGGACATGACCGCTGATCTGCTGCGTCGGCTCCGACAGGCCGGATGGCTGGCGAAGCATGTCGCCGACGAGAGTCCCGAGGCGCTAGTCTCCGCTGCTTTGGACAAGACCGGTCCGTTGCGTGGTAGTCAGATGGCTAGTGTCGTCGAGTTCGGAAGAGTCGTACACGCCGAGATGGACGCGATTACCGACGCGGCTCGACGAGGAGTTCGAACGCAGGGGGCACACCTGTACACCACAACGTTCCCGTGTCACAACTGCGCGCGGCACATCGTGGCATCCGGGCTGTCTCGCGTCGTGTTCATTGAGCCCTATCCCAAGAGTCGAGCTTTGGAGCTCCATCAGGACGCGATCGCCTTAGAACCGAGGCTTTCTGATGGACGTGTCGGGTTCGAGCCGTTCGTAGGGATCGCGCCTCGGCTCTACGCGCCCCTGTTCAGGATGACGAAGAGAAAGGAGTCTGATGGACGCGCCACTGCATGGCACCCCAGCCAAGCAGGGCCGAAGCTTTCCGCACCGTCTCCTGTGTACCTTGACGACGAGCAGATGGAGATTCTGAATTTTCTTGATCGTCTCAAGAACGTCGGGCTACTCTCCGCCGAGGGGTCAAGCGATGTCTGAGGATCAGCGATTGCTCGAACAACTGGCGCGGGCCGAGAGCAACGTCCAGGCGATGTCCAAGGGCGTGCGAATCAGCCATCCTTCATGGAGAGAGGTCGAGGAAAGGCGCAAGTCGGAACAGTTGCGCGCTGATGGAACTCCCCAGGGCCCTGCCCTGCGTCGGCCCCTATATGCGTAGCAACGTTCTTCGCGCTCTTAAAGCACTCTTCCGTACAAGCGCGGGTGCTCGCCGGGGTTCGACACAATTCGCCCCAGCCTCTCACGGCGTCCCGTCCTCTCTGGCCTTGTCGGATCGCTCCGGCGGCTGACTGATCTTCTATCGACCCTCGTTTCTAGGGTTGCCGACGGCGCCAGTTCCCGGTCCTGACGTCCCCCCACCTTCAGTAGTGGATCGGTTCAGAGTCCGGTGACGATCTGATCCGAGTAGGCCGGCAACGCCATGCCGGTCGGCGGCGAGCATCGCGCACCACGGCGACGAGCCCTTCCACGTGCACAGCCGACGGACCGCCACCTCACGCGTATCGACAAGGCCTGTCACCGCCCCACGGTCAGTTGCCATGCCTCGCGGCAGCTTGCATAGTCACGGGCTGTGGCTGCGAGATACGACGACGCGCGGTGGGGCAACGGGCGGGAGCGCCATCACGGCGGTCCCGAGCGGGACGTCGGCGGTCGCGGCGGCGGCGACGCTCGTCCCCGTGACGACGACCCGCGCGATGTGTTCCGGCGCGACCTCGACCTGCCGAACGACCGTGAGCGCGTGGTGGTCCGGTATCGCGACCGCTCCTATCGCCTGAACGACGAGGACGTCCGTGCGCTGTCGACCATCGGCGCCTTCCGCGTCTTGGCCGAGGAGGACATCGTCCGCCCTTCCACGGACGATGCTCGCGTGCGTGAGGACGAAGGCCGTGTTGACCGCCTGCGCGACGCGGGCCTTCTGGAGACCGTCGCCATTGACGGTGGCGACCAGCGCGCCGTCGCCCTCACGAGCGAGGGACGCGAGCTGCTCGAGGCGTCGCGTCTCGAGCGCGGCGACGAGCCGCGGCAGGCCTTTCATGCTCGCCTGTGCCGCCCACGCGAGATGTCGCACGACATGCAGGTGTACCGCGCCTATCAGCGCGAGGCCGACGGCATCCGCGCCGACGGCGGTCGCGTCACGCGTGTGGTGCTCGACCACGAGCTCAAGCGCGAGTACCAGCAGTTCCTGCAGGAGCCCAATCGCGGCGACGCGCACAGCGACGGACGGCCGGGCCGCTCACGCGAGGAGGCCCACGAGTGGGCGGACCGGCAGGACCTGCCGTGGTTCGACGACCGCGTCCACTTCCCTGACTGCCGCATCGAGTTCGAGGACCGGTACGGACGCGACCAGCACCGCGACATCGAGGTCACCACACCGCACTACCGCGGCGGGCATGCCGCAGCCACGGCACGTGCTGGCTTCTCCTGCCACCGCGGCGCGGGTTTCTCAGTTGGCCACGGTGGAGGCCGGGGCGGCCGCGGGCCCCGCGGCGGACTCGCCGAGGAGCTCCTCCGATGATCGACCTGCACGTGGTGGGACGCCTGCGGGGCCTGCACGGCTTTCGCGCGACATCGCTCGAGCACGAGGGGTTCACGCCGAAGCAGGCCGCGTTCCTGCTGCTGGTGCTCGAACACTCGGGCGTGTTCGTCGAGCGGCAGTACTGTGCATTCGCCGGCATCACGCACGGGCAGAAGACGCACGACTTCCTGCGCCGGCTCACCGGCAACGGGGTGGCGCGCGAGGTGCGGCCAGGTGCGCTCCATCGTGGACGCCTCTACCACGTGCACCACAAGCGCCTGTACGCCACCATCGGCGAGCCGGACAACCGCAACCGTCGGCCGGCGCCCATCGGCGCGCTCGCGGCGCGGCTGATGCTGCTCGACCTGGTCCTGGACGACCCGTCGCGCCTCTGGCTCGGCACCTCGCGCGACAAGCGGCTGTACTTCTCCGAAGTCGACACGCAGCGCCGGCTCGAGGACGTGGAGCTGCCGCACCTGCGGTACGGCACAGGGCGTGACCGCGTCCTGCGGCTGTTTCCCGACAAGTTCCCGATCGGCGCGGTGACGCAGGACCCGGACGCCCACGTGTTCACGTACCTCGTGACGCACCGGAACCCCATGGATTTCCGCGCCTTCCTGCAGCGCCACCACTCGCTGCTCTCGTTCGGTGGCTCGTGGGTGCTCCGCGTCGCGCTCCCGAGGCCATTCCATGGCGTGGAGCTCCAGTTCCGCCGCGTGATCCGGGAAGAGCTGTTCGCGCCCATGGAACTCAGTGAGATGCAGGAGCTCGAGTGGTACTGCCAGGAGCGCCTCCGCCGCGAGCGGGACCCGTCGCCGGCCCGCGACCGGCGCTTCGAGGGGGCCGAGCGCCGCTTCCGCTCGCCCCGGTGCGCCAGCCTCTATCGCCAGTACAAGCAGCGCGGCATTGCAGCACTCGCCGGCGTCGTCAGTCGCGTGCTGCTCGACAAGCTGCAGCGGGACGAGGCGCGGGTGCAGTTCGTGCTGCTGAAGCGGCAGTACCTGCACCTGGCGCCGCTCGTGGGCGTGGCGTAGGCTGGCGCGAGATCGTTGGCCGTGTTCTGACCCGCGCTTCAGTCCCACGCATCCGGCCGGAACGGTCCGGACTGCCACGGCATTTCGAAAAGTATGGGCGCCGTTTCCCGGAGCAGCTCGAATCTGCCGTTGTCGAACCCCTGAGCAAGCCTG
>DATJTM010000366.1:0-13001 GCA_035503395.1 Luteitalea sp. | reverse complement strand
CAACGTACGCGCCAACCGACACGAGATCCTCGTTTTCCCGGATCAGCGACATCCAGTCGCGGACCTTGCCGGCCTTCATCCGATGCTCCCGCGTGGTGACGTCGGGCATGGTTCGGCTGACGCTGGGCAGGATGTCGATGGCCGGGTAGTGATTGCGGGCGCCGAGCGCGCGCGACAGGATGATGTGACCGTCGAGAATCGCGCGCACGTTGTCGGCGACCGGCTCGTTGGTGTCGTCACCCTCGACCAGCACCGTGTAGATCGCGGTGATCGAGCCCTTGCCCTGCACGTTGCCGGCCCGTTCCAGCAGACCCGGAAGCAGCGCGAACACCGACGGCGGATAGCCCTTCGCGGTCGGTGGCTCGCCGGCGGCGAGACCGACTTCACGCTGCGCCATCGCGAAGCGGGTCACCGAATCCATCATCAGCAGGACGTTCTTGCCCTGGTCGCGGAACCACTCGGCGATCGCCGTCGCGGCATACGCGGCGCGCAGACGGACCAGCGGCGGGTTGTCCGACGTCGAGACGACGACGACCGATCGCTTGCGCCCTTCGGGGCCGAGGTCATGTTCGAGGAAGCTGCGCACTTCGCGGCCGCGTTCGCCGACCAGCGCAATCACCGCGACGTCGGCTTCCGTACCGCGGGCCATCATGCCGAGCAGTGTGCTCTTGCCGACGCCGCTGCCGCCGAACAGGCCGACACGCTGGCCGCGTCCCACCGTCAGCAGTGAATCGATGGCGCGCACGCCGGTCCCCATCGGCGTCTCGATCGGCTGGCGGGCCAGCGGATTGAGGGGCGCCGGGTGCAACGGTCCCATCTCGCTCGTACCGAGCGGGCCGAGGTCGTCGAGGGGGCGGCACAGGCCGTCGATCACCCGCCCGAGCAGCTGATTGCCGACGGGAACGGCGGCCGGGCGGCCGCGCGAGACGAGGTAGTCGCCCGGACGAATGCCGGTGGTGCTGCCGAGCGGCACCGACTGCAGCATGTTGTCGCGGAAGCCGACCACTTCGAGCATCAGCGGCGGACCGCCATCGGGCGACGCCAATTCGCAGAGTTCACCGACGCGGACGCGCGGGCCCTTCGATTCGACGAGGAGCCCGACGGTGCGCACGACCTGGCCCACCATCGGGAGCGGATCGGCCGCCTCGATCTGTTCGCGGTACCGACCGAGCGAGAACCCGCTCGCGAAATCAATCACGGACATCACGCCACTCCCCGCCGTGTGACCACGGCCGGTGGTGCGTCACCGAGGACGGCGCGGGCGATCTCGTCGACCTGCGCGTCCACCGACGCATTGATGAAGCCGAACTCGGACTCGACGAGGCAGCCACCGCGGGCGACGGCCGGATCCGGTCGAATTTCCACCTGCCGGCTGCCCAGCGGCGAGGCCTGGCCGGCGCTGACGACGGCGTAGTCGTCGGGATGCAGCCGCACGGTGGCCGGACTCTGGCCGCCGAGGCGCTCCAGCGCGATATGCGCCAGCGCCGCGGTGAGCTCAGGGTCGACCGTCACTTCGCGCTGCAGGATGCGGCGCGCGATCGCCACCGACAGCTGCACGAGCTCGCGTTCGGTCTGCCGCACCATGTTGTCGCGCAGGCCCGAGAGTTCCTCGAGCGTCTGGGCCAGTCGCCGCAGCATCGCTTCGGCCCGCTTGCCACCCGCTTCGAGTCCGGCGCGCTCACCTTGCGCGTACCCCTTCGTGAACGCATCGCGCTCGAGGGCCGCCAGTTGCGCCTGCTGGTCCGGCGTCGGCACGAACGGTCCGGCGTCCTCGGCGACGGGACGCGCGGCGCGCGGCGTCGGCATCGCGGCCTCGACGGGGGCCCAGATGTCGGCGCCCGCGGCCGACGCGCTGCCGGCCGTCTCGGTCGGGCTCCAGGCGAAGCGCTCGACGAGCACCGCGTTGGCGCTGAGGCGCCGCGTCTTAAGTGACATACGGCTCCCCGGCGGCGGCGCCGGTCTGCAGCAGGCCCTCTTCCTCGAGCTTGCGCGCGATGCCGACGATTTCCTGCTGCGCCTTCTCCACTTCGCGCAGGCGGACCGCACCGAGCAGCTCGATCTCCTCGCGCACCATGTCGACGGCGCGCTTGGACATGTTCTGGAAGAAGCGGTTGCGGATGTCTTCCGAGGTGCCCTTGAGGGCGACCGTGAGCACCTTCTTGTCGGCCCGCTGGACGATTTCGCGCAGCGCGTTGTCGTCGACGTTCAGCAGGTCGTCGAACACGAACATCAGGTGACGGATGGACACCGCCAGGTCTGGCGTCTGGCTCTCGATCGCCTCGAGCACCGGCTGGCTGATGCTGCGGTCGATGCGGTTCAACAGTTCGGCCACCGCGCGGACGCCACCGTAGGACTCGTGCGTGCTCGCTCCCAGCGACTTCAGCCGCTGCTCGATCACGCTGGAGATGCGCGAGATGACTTCCGGCGAGATCTCCTCGAGGTTGGCCATCCGTGTCACGACCTCGACGCGCAGATCCTCGGGCAGGCTCTGCATCAACTGCGCGGCCGGGCCCGGCTTCAGGTGCGCCAGGATGAGGGCGATCGTCTGCGGGTGCTCGCTCTGGATGAACTTCGACAGCTGCTGCGGGTCGGCCTTGCCGAGGCCCGTGAATGCCATCGACGACTCGAACGTCTTGACGACGCGATCGAGCACGCGGCGGGCCAGTTCGGGGCCGAGTGACTTGACCAGCAGCTTCTGCGCGTATTCGACGCCGCCCTTGGTCACGTACTCGGCGGCCTTCCACATCTGGTGGAATTCCTCGAGCACTTCGGTCGCCGTCGCCGCCGGCACCGGGCCGAGCAACGCGACTTCACGGGCGATCAGTTCGATCTCTTCCTCGTTCAGGTGCTTGAACAGCTCACCGGAGGCGTTCTCTCCGATCAACACCGTCAGGATGGCCGCCTTGCGGAGGCCGTTGAGGTCCTGCATGCGCGGCGCGAGTACCGTGGTCGGCATGGTCTAGCTCCTGCCCTCGGTGATCCAGCCGCGCACCAGCTTCGCGGCGCTCTCGGGTTCCTTCACCGCCAGGGTGCTGACGCGGCGCGTCAGGACCGGCTGCCGACGGTCGCCGTCGACCGGCGTCGCATCGAGCTGGGCCTCGATCTCACCCTCGATGTCCTCGATCGAGCGCGGCAGCTGCTGCGGCGAGGCCATCACCATCTGTTCGGCCGGGCTGCTCACCGTCAGGACGCGACCGATGACCGGGCGCACGAAGAGCAGCAGCACGAGCGCCACCGTCACCACGACCGCGACGCCGCGGATGGCGCCGCTGCCCTGCTCGCTGACGGTCTGGTACCACTTCGGCTTGACGACGGGGTCGGCCACCGGCGCTTCGAACGACATGTTCTCGACCGTGATCTGGTCCCCACGCTGCGTGTCGATGCCGAGTGAGGAGACCACCAGCTTCTGCAGCTTCTGCATCGACGCGGCATCACGCGGCTTGCGCTTGGTGGTGACCGTGCCGTCGGCCGCCGTCGTCGAGATGTGTTCGTCGTCGACGGCCACGCTGACCGAGATGCGCTCGACCTCGCCGCGCGGCTGAATCGTGTGCGTCTGGGTCTTGCTCACTTCGTAATTCGACACCTTGCTGCTGCGCGTGAGTCCGCGCTCGCTGGTCGTCGTGCCGCCGCTGGCGCTGCTGCTGTCGTTGTTGACCGGCATCCCATTCGGGCCGACCGCCGGCGGCATGTTGCCGCGCGCGCCGGAGACGCCCTGGGCCGACGTGGCGTTGCTGCCTTCGGTGGTCGATTGCTCGCTGCGCAGCACGGTCTCCGGCGAGAAGACTTCCTCGGTCTTCTCGATGGACGCGGCGTGCAGCTTGACCGACACGGTGGCGTTGACGCGGCTGACCCCGATGATGGGCTCGAGCAGCGACACCACCTTGTTCGAGAGGTCGCGCTCGTACTTCTGCTGTTTCTCGAGGTCGAGACCGGCGAGGGCGCCCTCGTCGCCGTTGGCCCGGCCGCGCGCCAGCGAGCGGCCCCGGCTGTCCATGATGACGACCATGTCGGGCGTCAAGCCCTCGACGCTCGCCGACACGAGATTGGTGATCGCGGCGACGGTCGGCGGCGCCAGCGACTTGTTGCCTTCGAGCGTCAACATCACCGACGCCTTGGCGACCTGTTCCTTCGTCGCAAACAGCGACGACTTGGGGAGCGTGATGTGGACACGCGCATCGCGAACCTCGGCCAGCGTGCTGATCGTGCGGCCAACCTCGCCTTCGAGCGCACGTCGGAAGTTCACCTGTTCGATGAACTCGGTCGCACCGAACGAAATCTTGTCGAAGATCTCGAAGCCGATGCGCCCACTGGAGGGCAGGCCTTCGCCGGCGAACTTCAGCTTCAGTTCCGGCGCGGCGCCGCTTGCGACGAGGATGGTGCGGCCGCCGTCCTGAATCTGGTAGTCGACGTTGTCGCTCTTCAGCTGTTCGACGATGGAGGACGCTTCCTCACTGCTCAAATCGCCGAAGAGCACCTTGTAGTCCGTCTGGTTCAGGTACCAGGTCGAACCAATCAGGAGGCCGATCACGCCGACGAACACGGCGACGAGCGAGACCAGCTGTCCGGTCGAGAGCGAGGCACGCACGGCCTTGCTGCGCTCGACGACGGCCTGCCACTGCACGGGAAGGAATGCCACGGTGTCTGGGAGTCCTTGAAGTGGGTGTCAGGCGGCCCTAGACGGGCATCCGCATGATTTCCTGGTAGGCGTTCACGAGCTTGTTCCGCACCTGCACGCCGAGCTGCAGCGTGAGGTCGGCCCGCTGCATCGCGATCATCGCGTCGTGCACGTCGGTCTGGCCGGCCAGCATGCCGTTGACCGCTTCGTTGGACGCGCTGTGGCTGCTCTCGACGGTGTCGACCAGGCGCGCCAGCGACGCGCCGAAGCTCTCACCGCCGGCGCCGGCCGTCGGTGTGGCGATCGACGCACCGGCGGTGGCCGATGTGGCGCCGGTAATCACCTTGGCGGCAATGGCATCGATAGGCATGGACTAGACCTTTCCCAGTTCGAGCGCCCGGGAGACCAGGTCGCGAATCAGGTTGATGGCGGTGAGGTTGGCCTGATAGGCCCGCGAGGCGCCGACCATGTCGACCATCTCCTCGGCAGGATTGATGTTCGGCATCGCCACGTAGCCCTCCCCGTCGGCATCCGGGTGCGACGGGTCGTACTTGCGGCGGGCCGGGCTGGTGTCCTCGACGATGGCGCTGACCTTCACGCCGGTCGCCGACGCACGTCCGAGGGCGTTGTCGAAGCTCTGGACCGGGTCTGCGGTCAACACCACGTCGCGGCGGCGGAACGGCTTGCCGTCGAGGCCCTTCGTGGACTCCGCGTTGGCGAGGTTGGAGACCGCGACCTCGATGCGCGTGCGCTCGGCGGTGAGGGCGCTGGCGGCGACGGAGACGGCAGTGTTGAGCGTCGGCATGGTGACTACCGGGTCTCGTTGATGGCGTAGCGGACGAGGCGGAACTTGGCGGCCAGGGCGGTCTGGGCCCGGGCGAACTCCCCGGCGGCGCGGGTCATGTTCAGCAGTTCGCGATCGACCTGGACCGTGTTGCCGTCGCGGCGGGCGCCGTTGTCCTCGGCGTCACGGGTGGCGATGCCGGAGCCGCTGCCAGCGGGGCCGCCGAGGTGACGGCTGTCGGTCACCGACAGCCCGCTCCCCATCTGCTGGTCGAGCGCCTCGTCGAAGTCGACTTCCTGCGCCTTGTAGCCGGGCGTGCTCAGGTTGGCGAGGTTGCTCGACGACACCACCTGCTTGGCCGCAGCCAGGCTGAGGGTGCGTCGGAGCGCGCTCATCGTCTGCGCGTCGGAGGTGGCGTTGATCGGCATCGCGTCGGATTCAAGGTCCGCGCTGGCCGGCCGATTGACCGGACTGGCGCGTTCCTGCCATCACAGGAGCAAGAAGGGCGCCAGACCCAACCTCAGTCAGTTTCCAAAGGAATTGTGCGAAACCGACCCCGTCGCTGGTGACGGGCCGCCGTGGAGGCGGTCGGTTCCCCGACCCTGTCCAAGGTCAGGAGCGGGCGCGAAGCGCGGCTTCGATCCGGGTCAGGCGGCTCTCGATCCCGTCGAGGCGCAGCAACAGTGCCTGCCGCAAATCGACCGCATCCTTCTGGGAGACCTGCCGCGTCAGACGGCGATTCTCGGCGTACAGGACCTGGATGTCGTGGATGCGCTGGAGCACGACATCGATCTGCCCCAGAGAGAAGGGCTTGGTCAGGTAGTCGTAGGCGCCGAGGCGGACGGCCTGGATCGCCGAGTCGAGCGACGCAAACCCCGTGACGATGACGACGTACGCGCGCGGATTGACCGAACGGGCGGCCCGTAGCACGGCCAGGCCATCCACGCCGGGCAGGTGGAGGTCGGTGATGACCAGGGAAAACCGGTCTGGCTCGCGCTCGAGCGCGAGGAGCGCCGCGCGGCCATCGGCGGCTCCGACCACCTCGTAGTTGCGGGCGCGGAAATACTCCGACAGGAGTTCCCGGATGTCGGCTTCGTCCTCGACGATCAGTACTGCCTGCCGTTCCTGCGCCTCGACCACTCGCCCTCCCCGTCCGCGACGGATCCTACCTCGTGCGGCACTCAATCGGCCGACATGACGCCACCTTGAGGCCGTCGATCGGCCCAGTTCCGCGAAAATCCGCCTCGTGACGACCTACCGACGGTCTGCAGTGAGCATAAAGGTACGCTGTCGGCTGACCGACAATGTGTTTGACATGCGACAGAGAGCGGCCCAATACTTGATTTCCACGCCGAGTCGACGAACCGACGGTCACCGGACCCTGACCGTTCGCGGGCGTGTCTGGAGGTGCCTGTGAGTGCTCGTCCCCAGCCGTCGGTCCTCGTGGTCGAGGATGAAGCCGAGCTTCGTCAGACGATCGCCGAATCGTTGACGGAGCAGGGTTTCGTCGTGGCGCAAAGCGCCGACGGTGCCGACGCTCTCGATCGCCTCAAGGGCTTTGCCTACGACGCGATCGTCATCGACCTCCGCCTCCCGGATGCCGACGGTCTCGAGGTGCTCGACGCCGCCGTCGGGCGCTATCCCGACATCCTGCCCGTGATGGTCACCGGCTTCGGCGGCGTGACCGAGGCGGTGTCGGCCATGCGGCGAGGCGCGATCGACTTCCTGATCAAGCCGTTCCAGCTCTCCCAGCTGTCACGCATCCTGACCACTGCCCTCGAGCAGCGTCGCCTCCGCGAGGAGAATGCCGACCTGCGCGCCCAGTTGCGCGACCGGTACCGATTCGACAGCGTGATTGGCCACAGCTCGGCGATGCGCAATGTGTTCTCGACGCTCGAGCTGGTGGCGCCCATGAACTCGACCGTGCTGATTGCCGGCGAGACCGGTACCGGCAAGGAGTTGATCGCCAGGACGATCCACCACAACAGCCCACGCGCCAGCGAGCGGTTCGTCGCCTTCAACGCCGCGGCCATCCCCGAGCCGCTCGCCGAAGCCGAGTTGTTCGGGCACGCCAAGGGCGCCTTCACCGGCGCCGTGCAGGCACGCGTCGGCCGGTTCGAACTCGCCCACCGCGGCACGCTGTTCATCGACGAAGTGGCGTTGATGACGATGCCGATGCAGGCCAAGCTGCTGCGCGCGCTGCAGGAGAAGGAAATCGAGCGCGTCGGCGAGAGCCGCTCGATCAAGTTCGACGCACGCATCATCGCGGCCAGCAACCTCGACCTGAAGAAGTTGGTCAAGGACGGCACCTTCCGCGAAGACCTGTACTACCGCCTCCACGTCATCCCGATCACGCTGCCGCCGCTGCGCGACCGCAAGGAAGACGTGCCGCTGCTGGCACGGCACTTCGTCCAGAAGTCGTGCCGCAACAACAACCTCCCACCGCGCACGCTCACGCAGGACGCGATGCGGGCGTTGATGAACTACAGCTGGCCGGGCAACATCCGGCAGCTGGAGAACGCCATCGAGCACGCGGTGGCGATGACGGGACAGGATTCGGAGATTCAGGCGCGCGCGCTGCCCGAGGACATCTCGCAGCCGGCCTCGTCGCTGCTCCTGCCGACGGTGGCGATTCCCGACGAGGGGATCAACTTCACGCAGGTCGTCTCCCAGCTCGAACGCGAACTGATCGTGCGCTGCCTTGAGAAGACCGGCGGCAACAAGCGTCAGGCCGCTCGCCTGCTCCAGCTCAGTCGCACCACGCTGATCGACAAGCTCAATCGCCTCAACGTCGCGACGCCGCCGGACGACATTTCGCAGTCGGCGTAGATCGACCAGTTTGGTAGGGACGGCCCGCCGGGCCGTCCGCCCCTTGCTGTCGTTCGACCGGACGCGCCGGCGGCGCGTCCCTACCCACTGCCCCTCTCCTACTTCGCCTTCACCCGCAGCTCGATGACGTTCGGCTCCGTGAAGCGCAGCGACCCGCCCGACACGGTGGCCAGGGCGCGCGATGCCGTGAGCCCGAGGCCCACCGCACCGCTCCTGGTCGTCATGAACGGACGGAAGTACTCGTCTTCCTTCGAGGGATCGATCCCCGGCCCCGAGTCGGCCACTGTCAGGACCAGCCACTCGTCCTCACGCCCGTAGCCGATACGCACCGTCGGCTCCGGCAGGCCGCTGACCGCCTGCTCGGCGTTCAGAAGCAGGTTCACGAGTACCTGCTCGAAGTGCTGCGAGTCTATCCGGGCCGCCAGCGGTCCTTCCGAGCGCGGCTCGACGTGGACCTGCACGCGCCCTCGCGACAGGTGGTAGCGACGGAGGTTCAGCGCCCGCTCGATGCTGCGAGCGACATCGGTGATCGGCGATGCCTCGTCACGCCGCGCGTACGCGAGCAGTTCCCGCAGCAGCCCCGAACAGCGCACGGCCTGCCCGTGAATCCGCTGCAGCTTCTGCGCGACGTCGTCGGAGATCCCGGGCTTGGTGGCGATGATCTCGCCCAGCCCGCCAATCACCTGCAGCGCGTTGTTGATTTCGTGGGTGACGTTGGGCAGGACCAGTTCCAGCGTCACCAGCCGGTTGGCGAAGACGAGATCGCCGGCGGCCGGCACGCGGGCGGGCTCTCCGAGTACGTCATGGGCGATCGAAAGCGATTCGGATGGTGACACGACGTTTCCTGTGTGGCCGGCGCGGCTTCAAGCCGGCACCGTCGCCGCCGATTAAGCCCCATGAGACGGCAGGGGTCGGGCGTGTTGCCCGGCGCCGTAAGTCTAGCAAGCCGGAGGCGTATGCGTTTTCTCGTGGTGGACGACTCGTCGACAATGCGTCGCATCATCATCAACACGCTCAACAAGCTGGGCTACCAGGACGTCATCGAGGCCAGCAACGGTCGCGAGGGCATGGAGCGGCTCACCGACGGTTCGGTCGACCTCATCATCACCGACTGGAACATGCCGGAGATGAACGGCATCGACTTCATCCGCTCGGTGCGGGCCATGGACGGCAAGCAGCACCTGCCGGTGCTGATGGTCACCACCAACGCCGCCAAGGATGACATTGTCGAGGCCCTGCGTGCCGGCGTGAACAACTACGTCGTCAAGCCGTTCACTCCCGATACCATCAAGGAAAAGATCGACGCGGTCCTGGCCCGCTGAGGCTGCACCGAGGAGACCCCCATGGCTTCCCCCGTCGCCGCAGTCGACCCGCAGTCGACGCTGCCCATGATTGACACCCTGCGCTCGTGCGCCATCGACGTGTTCGACACGATGGTGGGCACCGCGCTCGGCGAAAGCACCCCGCTTGCCGGGGATGCGCTTCGCCCGCAGAGCAACGTCGTCGCCCAGATTGGCTTCGGCGGTTCGCGTTCGGGCCTCGTCGTGTTCTACGCCACCTTCGACGGCGCCGCGCACATCACCCGGGCGCTGCTCTGCATGGAGCCGACCGACGTGCCGTCGCCGCCGGAGATTGCCGACGCCGTCGGCGAGATCACCAACATGGTGGCCGGCTCGTTCCGCACCCGGATGGCCAACGAAGGCGATGCCTGGGCCATCTCGATTCCGACGGTGACGATGGGATCGGACTTCTACATGACGCCGCTGAGCGACGGCAGCCGGACAATGCTGCCCTTCCGCATGGGCGACCACGAGATCTTCGTGGAACTGGTCGTCACGTCCAAGGCACGGCGCGCATGAGCGTACCCGCCGGGGCCGAGATTCCCGCCGCAGCACCCGTGCTGCGCGCGACAAATCATCCGTGGCTGCGTCCCGATGATCTGTCGATCCCGATGCTGCCCGACCAGGCGCAGAGGGTGCTCCAGACCGTCGGCGACCCCGAGGTGACCATCGCCAAGCTGGCGACCGTCGTCACCAAGGATCCCGTGCTCGCCACCCGCGTGCTCGGCATGGCCAACTCCGCACTGTTTGGCGCGATGTCGCCGTTGCGCTCGGTGTCGGACGCGGTCGTGCGGCTCGGCACGCGCACCGTCCGCAACGTCGTCGTCACGGTCTCGATGCAGTCGCAGTTCAAGTCGCCGGAGGTCTACGGCAACGAAGGCGCGCGCTTCATGGAGCACGCCGTCGGCACCGCGTACGTGGCGCATCTGATCGCCGAGCGCCTGCGCAGCGACGTCGAGGAAGCGTTCCTCTGCGGGCTGCTCCACGACATCGGCAAGCTGGTGATCCTGAAGACGGCGCACCAGCACCAGAAGCGCAACAACGAGATCATCCCGGCCGAGGAACTGCGGACGGCGATGGCGGATTATCACGCGCTGTGCGGCGCGCTCGCGTTGGGATTCTGGAACGTGCCCGACGAAGTGCGCGAGGTCGTGCGCTGCCATCACGCCTTCGAGGACGCGAGCGTCCCGCAGGCCGCCGCGATCTGTTACGCGGCCAACCTGCTCAGCCACCGTTACGGCTTCGGCTGCGAAGCGCTCGGTGATGCCGTGCTCGAGGACGGCGTCTTCGCCTACCTCGATCTCGACGCCGACTGGATGGCCACGACCGACGTACGCGCGCCGGGCCTCTTCAGCGCGGCCCGCCAAGCCCTCGGCTGACCCGGCGCTCGGCGAGTACCTCGCGCACCTTCACGAGCAGATCCTCCAGGGTGAACGGCTTCTGGAGGAAGCTCGCCCCGTCTTCCAGCATGCGGCGATCGCCGATCGCCTCGTCGGCATAGCCGGAGACGAAAATCACCTTCAAATCGGGACGGGCCTGCAGGAGCCGCTTGGCGAGTGCCGGCCCGCCCATCGTCGGCATCACGACGTCGGCGATCAGCAGGTCGATCTGCTCGATCTTCTCGGCGACCGTGAGCGCGCGGTGACCATCCTCAGCCGCCCACACGGTGAAGCCGTGTCCCGACAACCACTCGTGAATGAGATCGCGGACCCCGTCCTCGTCCTCGACGAGCAGCAGTGTCGCCGGTGTGTCGGCGGCCGCCGCGGCGGGCGACGCCGATGCCGACGCGTCCTCGTCGGGCATCTCCAACGGTAGCGGCAAGTCATCGGCGCGCGGCAGGTAGATGCGGATGCGCGTGCCCGCGCCCAGCTCGCTGTCGACCCAGATGTAGCCGCCACTCTGCTTGACGATGCCGTACACCATCGACAGGCCGAGCCCGGTGCCCTGCCCCGGGGGCTTGGTCGTGAAGAACGGCTCGAACGCACGGGCTTTCGTCTCGGCGTTCATGCCGGTGCCGGTGTCGGTCACGGCCAGCAGCACGTACGGCCCAGCGACGACGACGAAGGGCTCGCCGTCACCTGACCGCGTCAGTTCGACGTTCGCGGTCTCGATCGTCAGCACCCCGCCTTCGCGCATGGCATCGCGTGCGTTGACGGCGAGGTTCATCAGGACCTGTTCGAGCTGCGCGGCGTCGGCCTTCACCGGCCACAGATCGTCGGCGAGATACGTGCGGAGATGCACGTCCGCGCCGATCAGCCGCAACAGCAACTGCTCCACGTGATGGACGACGCGATTGACGTCGATGAGGGCCGGCTGCAGCACCTGCTGCCGGCTGAAGGCGAGGAGCTGACGCGTGAGTGCCGCGGCGCGGTCGCCGGCCTTCTTGATCTCCTCGGCGCTGCGCCGCAGCGGGTCGTCGGACTGCAGTTGGCGCAGCAGGATCTCGGTGTAGCCACCGATCGCCTGCACCAGGTTGTTGAAGTCGTGCGCGATGCCGCCGGCCAGCCGGCCGATCGCTTCCATCTTCTGCACGCTCTGCAACCGGATCTGGCTCTGGAGCAGGCCCTCCTCGGTCACCTGCCGCAGGATCGCCGTCGCCAGAATGTTGCCGAGCGCCTGCAGGAACGTCAGGTGCTCGGTGCTCGGCAGGCCTTCACCTAGATTGAACACCGCGACGACGCCGAGCGGGTGGCCGATGCCATCCAGCCGCACGCAGGCCATTGTCTCGACCGCGTGCTCGCGCAGGACGGCCGGCAGGCCGAACTCGGGATGCGACGGCAGGGCGTCGACGACGCGAGTGGGTTGCTGGAGGATGAAGCGCCCGAACGAGCCCGGACCGGTGCTGAGGGAGACGCGTCCGACCACCCCACCGCGCCAGCCGCCACCCGCCCGCATCAGGAGCGCGTCGCCACCCGGGGACCGCTCGAAGAACACGGCATGGTCGGCCTGCGTGACCTCGCGCGCGAGGCGCATCCCCGCGTCGAGCAGGTCGCCCACGGGTGTGGACGACAGCGCGCGCGCACCAAGGTCGGCAACCGTCTGGAGCGCACGCGCAGGATTCACGGGCTAGGAGGCTTTCGGCGCGGCGGCCTGGAGGGCTTCGACGCGCTGACGGGCATCGGCGGCGTATGGGCTCTGCGGGAACTCGTCGATCACGCGCTGCAGGGTCTGCGTGGCCTCGGCGGCCCGGCCGGCCTGCTGGTAGGCCTCGGCGAGCTGTACGAGCACGGCGTCGACCGGGAGCGGCCCGTCGCGGCGCTGCGAGAGTTCCTGCAGCGTCTTGATGGCCGGGTCGAACTGCTTCTGGCGGACCTGGATGCTGGCGAGGCCGAGGGCGGCCATCCTTCCGAGCAGCGTCGAACTGCCGGCATCGTCGCGCACCTTCTGGAAGGCGCCGGCGGCCTCGGTGATCTTGTTGCTCTCGGCATAGAGC
>DATJTM010000365.1:0-11964 GCA_035503395.1 Luteitalea sp. | reverse complement strand
GTCGCGTTCTGCGCCGTCACCGCAGCGGCCGTCGGCCTGTTGTTCGGCCTCGCGCCGGCCTGGCAGGCCACATCGCCGGCGGCTGCGCAGGCCATCTCTGGCACGCGCACCAGCACTGGTCGCGGTGGATGGATCCGCAATGTGCTGGCTGCGGGACAGGTCGCCACCGCTGTCGTCCTCCTGGCGGGAGCGGGACTGCTGCTGCGCACGCTGCTCGCCGTCGACCGCGTCGATCGCGGCTACGGTGCCGGGCAGGTCCTGAGCATGGTGCTCGATCCGATGGGATCGACTTACCCGACCGACGCGGCGGAACTGCAGTTCTACGAGTCCGTCGAGCGCGAGATCCGCGCACTGCCCGGTGTGGCGGGCGTCGCCTGGGCGACGACCTTGCCGCTGGGCACCTCCTACGAAGGCGACTCGCCGTTCGAGATCGAAGGCGCGCCGGCAGCGCCGGACGGGCAGCGGCCCACGGCCGACATGCAGATCATCAGCCCGGCGTTCTTCGAGACGCTGCAGGTGCCCGTGGTCGATGGCCGCGGATTCGACGACCGCGACGTCGCCACCGGGCTCCCCGTCGCAATGGTCAACGAAGCCTTCGCGCGGCGGCACTTCCCGGCCGCCTCCCCCATTGGCCGGCGACTGCTGATTCGCGATTCCGACGCGCCCCAGGCGCGTGTCACGGTGAGGGAGATCGTCGGTGTCGCCAGGCAGATCAAGGCCTCGCCCACCGAGACGTCCGACCTTGTGCAGATCTACGTGCCGCTGGCGCAGGACACGCCCGGCGACGTCTTCCTGATGGTGACGCCCGCGTCGGGGTCGGCCTCCGCACTCACCATGCCGGTACGCGGTGCGATCAACCGGATCGACAAGGCACAGCTCGTCAGCGTGCGCCACATCATGACGCTCGACGACGTGGTGGCCGAGGCCAACGCGCGGCATCGGTTCCGGGCCGTACTGGTGATGGCCTTCGCCGGACTCGCGCTCCTGCTGGCCATGGTCGGGTTGTTCGGCATGCTGGCGTACGCCGTGCAGCAGCGCACGCGCGACTTCGGCGTACGGCGGGCACTCGGCGCCTCGACTCGGCACGTGCTCGTGCAGGTCGCGCGGGCCGCGGTGTGGGTGATGGCGATCGGCGCTGCGGTCGGCCTCACGCTGTCGTTGCTGCTGTCACGACTGATGGCGACGATGCTGTTCGGGGTGCCGCCGACGGATGTCGTGACCTTCGTCGGCGTCGCGACCGTGATGCTGGTCGGCGCACTGGTGTCGACGGTGGGGCCTGCCTGGCGCGCGGTGCGCATCGAGCCGGCATCCGCGTTGCGCAGCGAGTAGTCCGCGCCCGTCCGCCCAGCCGAGGACGCCCGCCTTCGGGTGTCACCCGTGGCCCGTGTGGGCGCGACATGCCGCTTGTACGAGCAGGCCGTCACGTCGGCGGCTGTCGTCACGGGTGTCGAGGTCCAGATGCGTGTCGTCTTCGCCTTGCTGTTGCTCAGCGCTGTACCTGCCGCGTCTGCGGCCCAGACCACGCCCGAGACGTTCGACGCGTGCCCCACCGCGGCTCAGGACATCGTCCGCACCGCGCGCGCCGAGAACGATCTGGTCGGCGTCAGTGTCGCGATGGCCACCGGCGGCCGTCTGAACTGCGCAGGCGCCGTCGGATGGGCTGATCCAGCCACCGGGCGCGCCATGCAGCCGACGACCATGATGCGCGTCGGAAGCATCTCCAAGCCTGTGACCGCGATGGCCATCCTGAAGCTGATGGAGGCCGGGAAACTGACGCTCGACGACAGGCTGGTCGACCATCTGTCGCACCTGCTGCCGCCCGGCGGGGTGACCGACGTGCGCTGGCAACAGGTGACGCTGCGTCACCTGTTGCAGCACTCGCTGGGATGGGCCCGCGCGTCGGGCGGGGAACCGATGCAGAACAGCCGTGCCATCGCTCTGGCGCTGGGCATTCGTGGGCCGGTCACGTCCAGCGACGTCGCGCGCTGGGTGTTCACGCAGTCCCTGCATTTCACGCCCGGCAGCAAGGCCGAGTACACCGGCCTCGCATACGGCTTCCTCTCGTTGGTGGTCGAGAAGGTGTCGGGCATGCCCTTCGAACGTTACACGCGCGAGACGGTGCTCGAGCCGCTCGGGATTCGGACGTCGATGCGGGTCGGGCGCACGCTCATCGAGGGTCAGTCGCAGCCGGGCACGGCGAGCCGACGTGAGGCTGTCTACCACGTGCCGTCGACGGTGACCCCAGTGCCGAGCGTGTACCCCTATGTGGTCGGCAACGTCCCGCGGCCATACGGTGAGTGGTACCAGGAAGGACTCGAGGGGTCGGGCGGCTGGGTCGCCACCGCGCCGGCGCTGGTGCGGTTGATCGACGGCGTCTTCGGCCGGGCGAACCTGCCGTCGATCTTCCAGCCGGCGACGGTCGCCGCGATCCAGGCCGTGCCGTCGTACGAGGTCCCGTCCGCGACCACCTACTACGGCCTCGGCTGGCAAATCGCCAAGGTGCAGGCGGGCAATCGCATCCGCTTCGCCGGCGGCCTCAGGGGGACGCTTGCCGAGGTGTACTACCTGCCGAACGGTCGCAGCTTCGCCTACATCACCAACACCTCGGCCGATCTGAACGAGGATCTGCTCGGTCCGCTCAGTACGCGGATGTTCGAGCTTGCCGGGTTGCCGGGGGCGACCAACAATCTCTACCCCAACGCTCCGTACGCGGACGCCACCGCTGTCGTCCCGCAGATTCGCTCGCAGATGGGCGTGGTCGATGCGACGACGGGCGAGCGCGGTCTGGTGCCTGGTGCGCGCGTCCGCATCCGCGGCTGGCGTCTCGCCACCGGCACCGCACACGCCACCGGCGCGCCGGTCGCCACGCTCGGCGGCGTCGGGGTCCGCATCAACGGGTTCGTCGCGTCGCTCTTCTCGGTGTCCCCCGAGGAGATCGAGGCACGAGTCCCCTCGCCCGGGGTCGTCGGCACAGCGACGCTGGTGGTGACGCGGGACGGAGTCGCCGGCGAACCCGAGCCGGTCGAACTGCAGGCGTCGCCCGACACCGACACTGACGGCGATGGTCTGCCGACCGAATGGGAAACGCGTTTCGGTCTCGACCCGACCACCGGCGCTGCGGTCAACGGGGCCGACGGCGATCCTGATCAGGACGGCGCCATCAACGCCGCCGAACTGGCCGCGGGTACGCATCCGAACGGGACCTTCGTTCGCTACTTTGCCGAGGGCGCCACGGGCGCGTTGTTCGATTGCGTCTTCGCCATCGTCAATCCGTCGCCCACGGTTGCCCATGTCCTTCTCCGCTTCGCCAAGGGTGACGGGACGACCGCCAGCCAGTCCGTCCAGGTCGGACCGACGACGCGCGCCACCGTGGTGGCCAGGAACGTGACGGGGTTGGCCGCCGCCGAGTTCTCCACCATCGTCGAGAGCGATCGCGCCATCGTCGTCGATCGGACGATGTCGTGGGACTCGACGGGTTATGGCGCGCACGCCGAGACGGCGGTCACGGCACCGGCGCCGACGTGGTACCTCGCGGAAGGAGCCACGCACAGCGGCTTCGACCTCTTCTACCTGCTGCAGAACCCGGCGCCGACCGCGCGCCAGGTGCGTGTCCGGTACCTCCGTCCGACGGGGGCGCCGCTCGAGAAGATCTATGCGCTGGCCCCGAACTCCCGCACCAACATCTGGGTGGACGTCGAGGAATTCCCTGGCGAAGGCGCTGCGCTGGCGAGCACGGACGTCAGCGCCGTCATCCACTCGCTCGATGCCGTGCCGATCATCGTCGAGCGGGCGATGTATCGGTCGAACCAGGGGCGTGTCTTCAACGCGGGGCACGAGAGTGCGGGCGTCACGGCGCCAGCGACGCGCTGGTTCCTGGCCGAGGGGGCGACGGGACCCTACTTCGATCTGTTCGTCCTGCTGGCCAACCCCAATCCGACCGACGCGACCGCGAAGGTCACCTACCTGCTGCCCGATGGCACGTCCTACGTGAAGTCGATGGTGGTGCCGGCCAACTCGCGCCAGAACATCTGGGTCGACTACGACACGCCCGACGGCATGAGCGGCCATCCCCTGAGCGACACCGCGGTCTCGACCACCGTCGAGGTGACCAACGCGGTGCCGATCATCGTCGAGCGCTCGATGTGGTGGCCGGGCACTGGCGACACCTGGCACGAGGCGCACAATTCGGCCGGCGCCATCGAGACCGGGACGGCGTGGGCGCTCGCCGACGGCGAGGTCGGAGGTGCGAGCGGGCACGAGACCTACATCCTGATCGCCAACACGTCGGCGACCGTCGGCCAGGCGCGCGTGACGTTGATGTTCGAGGATGGCACCACGGCAACCAGGACCATCCCGCTGGCGCCGACGAGTCGCACCAACATCGCGGCCGCCATCGATTTCCCCGAGTCGATCGGCAGGCGATTCGGCACGCTGGTCGAAAGCCTGGGAGCGAGCCCGGCAGCGCTGGTGGTCGAGCGGGCGATGTACGGCAACGCGTCCGGCGTGACCTGGGCGGCCGGGACCAACGCCCTCGCCACGCGACTGCACTGAGGCGTGGACGGGCGGCGAGGGCGCGCTCCCGAGCCGCCGGCAACAGCCAGTGCGCGAAGGAGTTGAGGTACACTGCGCACCGGAAATCCGGTGTGAGCGTAACTCTCGAAGTCGTCGCCACCGGCGACGCGCCTCCGCTCGCCGAATCGCGCAAGGTCTTCGGCGTCGCTGGCGGGACCATCGGCCGCGCCCGGCACAGCGATTGGGTGCTGCCGCACAACAAGGTGTCGTCGCGGCACGCCCGCGTGACCTACGAGCACTCGGTCTTCTACATCGAGGACACGAGCACCAACGGCATCTATCTCAACTCTCCGGACAACCGTCTCGAGAAGGGGCGCCTGCACCCGCTGCAGGCCGGTGACCGGCTCTACATCGAGCCCTACGAGATCACGGTCTCGATCTCGAGCGATCTGCAGGCGACGCGCCTGAGACCGATGCCGGTCGCGCCACCGGCCGCGCCGACGCCGCGCTACGAGCCGGATCCGTTCGCCGGGTTGCCCGCGCTCGGCGCGCCACCGGCGCCGCCGCCCTCGGTCGGACCGGTCTCCCTGTCGTCGGTGCCGCATGCCGAAGACGAAGTCGACCCGCTGAAGTTGCTCGGCGGTGGGCCGAGCCTGCCGTCGTCGGACTCGCGTCCGGTGCCGACGGCACGCGAGCTGGACGAAGGTCCGTTGCTCGGTGGCCACTATCAGCCGCCGCCGGTGCGCATGCCGCCCGCCGTTCCCGCGCCACCAGCGGCTGCGCCACCGGCCAGCTTCATTCCCGAGAACTACGACCCGCTGGCGCCGGACACGCGCAGCTTCCCGATGGCCGACGTGCCGATGCGGGCCGAGCCGCCGGCGCCGCCGGACTTCGACGTCGATCTGCCGCCCTCGCCGCCACCGGTGCCGCCGCCCGGGTTTCCGTCGCCGGCGCCGTCAGGGCCGGTCGGCCACGGGGCCGAGGACGAGTGGTTGCCGTCGGCCGTACCCGGCCTGCCGTTGATGGACGCGCTGCCGCCGGCGCCGGCGGCCGAGGCGTTCGATCCGCGGCCGACGCCCACACCGGTCCCGCGACGGGCGACACCGCCGCCGCCACCCGCACCGCCGCCCGCGACGGCGCCGATGGCCTCGCCATCGTCCGCGTCGCACGTCTCGACGACGGCGGATCTGGCCGGCATCCTCGCCGGCGCCGGCCTGCCAGGCGTGCCGGTGACGACGGAGCTGACGCAGAAGTTCGGGCAGATCCTCCGCGTGGTCGTGCACGGCTTGATGGACGTGCTCCGGTCACGGCACCAGGTGAAGGACGAGTTCCGCATGCGGATGACCGTGGTCCGGCCGGTGGACAACAATCCGCTGAAGCTGTCGGCCAACGTCGACGATGCGCTGCACAACCTGCTGGTGAAACGGAATCCGGCGTACCTCGGGCCGGTCGAGTCGTTCCAGGACGCTTTCGACGACCTGCGCCGTCACCAGCTCGCGATGCTGGCCGGGATGCGCCAGGCCTTCGAGCATGCGCTCGCCGAATTCGACCCCGAGCGCCTGCAGGCGGAGTTCGACCGGCAGGTCCGCAAGTCGTCGGTGTTCCCGATCGGGGGCAAGCTGCGTTACTGGGATCTGTACCGGGATCGCCAGCAGGAGCTGGCGCGCGATCCCGAGGCGACGTTCCGTCGGCTGTTCGGCGACGCCTTCACGCAGGCGTATGAAGAGCAGATGAAGCGTTTGAAGGACGAGCAGGGCCGGGGCTGACTCTTGCGAAGTCAGAAGTCAGAAGCCAATAGTCCGAAGTCAGAAGATAGAAGGCCAGTGCGAAGGCCGCCGCTCAGGGCCTGAGGGTGGTGCCCGACGCCTCTGCATCCAAGGCCCAGGGCCGATGGCCCAAGGCCCGTGATTCGCGAAGGCCCAGGGCCCTGTGATTCGTGTAGGCCCGGTGTTCGCGGGGAGCACCGGCGACGTTCTGCAAGGATACCGGTTCACGGGAGCATGTCTTCCTACAACAGAGTGGTCTGGTCGGAGGGGCTGTTCCTGCAGCCGCAGCACCTGCAGCAGCAGGATCGGTACCTGGAACGCTACGTCGAAACCCGGTGCCACGGGCTGATTCCGCACGCCTGGGGCTTCACCGAGGTGGAGATCGAGCGCGACTTCCTGAGCATCGGCAAGCTCGGACTGCGCCGGGCCGCGGGCGTGTTCCCCGACGGCACGCCGTTCCGGATGCCGGAAGACGACCCGCTGCCCGATGCGATCGACATCGACGTGCAGATGCGCGATCAGATCGTCTCGCTGGCCGTGCCGCTGCGCCGCGGCGGCGACGTCGAGGTGAGCCGGCCCGGCGACGGCGAGCGGCTGGCCCGGCACCAGGTGCGTGAGTGGCAGGCGCGCGACGCATCGTCGGCGTCGGGCGAACAGACGACCCTCGAGGTCGGGGCGCTGCAGACGCGACTGCTGCCCGCCAGCGAGATCACCGACGCCTACGCCACCATCCCGCTGGTGCACGTGGTGGAAGCCCGTCCCGACAAGCGCGTCGTGCTCGACGAGGCGTTCATGCCGACGGTGCTGCACACACGCGCTGCCACCCGGCTGGCCACGTTCGCGACCGAACTGCTCGGTCTCCTGCATCAGCGCGGTGATGCCCTCGGTGGACGCGTGGCCGCCACCGGGCGCGGCGCCGCGGCGGAGTTCGCCGAGTTCCTGATGCTGCAGGCGATCAACCGCTACGAGCCGCTCGTGGCGCACTATGCCGACAGCGGCGGCGTGCACCCGGAGCAGTTCTACGAGTTGTGCGTGACGATTGCCGGCGAGATGGCGACGTTCACCGCGCCCGGCAAGCGGCCGGCGCAGTGGCCCGGCTACCGCCACGACCGCCTCCGTGAGTCCTTCGAACCGGTGATGCACGCGCTGCGCGCCGCCTTCGCGACCGAGATGATGCAGGTCGCCATCCCGATCCCGCTCGAGCCGAAGAAGTACGGCATCAGCGTCGCGCTGGTGCCCGACCGCTCGCTGTACAGCCAGGCGGTCTTCGTGCTGGCGGCGCGGGCCGACGTGCCGTCCGAGGAACTCCGACGCAGCTTCCCGGCGCAGCTCAAGGTCGGCCCCGTCGAACGCATCGCCGATCTGGTCCGGCTCGGCCTGCCCGGCGTGCCGGTGCTGCCGCTGCCGGTGGCGCCGCGGCAGATTCCGTTCCACGCCGGCTTCGCGTACTTCGAACTCGATCAGAGCAACGAACTCTGGGACCAGTTGAGGACCTCGGGAGGGGTCGCCCTGCACGTGGCTGGCAACTTCCCAGCGCTCTCGATGGAGTTCTGGGCCATCCGCACTTAACGGGCAACCACCATGGTCGACGGCGACGATCCCTTCAAGACGCAGGACGCCACGCTGATCCGGCCACGGCCGGGGGCCGGCAAGCGCGGTGTCAGCGACGTCTTCGCGCCGCGGCCGGCCGCGGCGCCTCCCGCACCAGTCAGCGCACCCTTACCGGATGCCGTGCAGGAGCGGCTGGCGATCGGGCTCAACCCGCTCGTCAAGGCGGCCAGCGCGCTGCTGCGCATGGCCGGGCATGCGCGCGCCGCCGGCGCCTCGTTCGACGTCCCCGACCTGCGCCGTCAGGCGCTCGACGAGGTGCGCCGCTTCGAGGAGCGGGCTCGCGCCGCCGGCATCGCCAACGAGATCGTGCTGTCGGCCCGCTACGTCCTCTGCGCAACGCTGGACGAGGCGGTCCTGTCGACGCCGTGGGGCTCGCAGAGCGAGTGGGCCCAGCACCCGCTGCTGGTGGCGCTGCATCGCGAAGCCTGGGGCGGCGAGAAGTTCTTCGAGATGCTCGATCGGTTGTCGACCGATCCGGCCCGCTATCTCGATCTGATGGAGCTGCAGTACGTCTGCCTGGCGCTCGGCTTCACCGGCAAGTACCACACGATGGATCGCGGCCAGGATCGCCTGGCGCAGGTACGCGCGCAGCTGCATCGGACGATCCGCGACCACCGCGGGGCGCCGCCCGCCGACCTGTCGCTGAAGTGGCGTGGCCTGCAGAATCGTCGCAACCCGCTGATGCGCTTCCTCCCGTGGTGGGTGGCAGCCACGGCAGCCCTTGCCGTCCTCGTGGGGGCGTACGCGTTGTACCGCTCGCGCCTCGCCGACCAGGCCTATCCCGTACACCTCGCGCTGGCGCAGGCCGACGTGCAGGACGTGCAGCAGGTGGCGCCACCACCCTCCGAGCCGACGCTGAAGCAGTTGCTGGCCGACGATGAGCGGCGCGGTGCGGTGCTGGTCGAAGAGGACGGCCCGCGCACGACGGTCACGCTGCTCGGCACCGACTTCTTCGCCTCCGGCAGCGCCGACCTCAACCCGCAGTACGACCCTGTCCTGAAGAGTGTCGCGGCGGCCCTGGCGCGCGTGCGCGGGCCGGTGCGCGTCGTCGGCCACACCGACGACCAGCCGCTGCGCTCCTTCCGCTATCGCGACAACTTCGAGCTGTCGCGCGAGCGTGCGATGAGCGTCGTCAGCGTGTTGCGCGAGACGGTCACGGCGTCGCGCCTGACGGCGCGCGGGGTCGGCGCGTCACAGCCCAAGTATCCCGAACGGGCGCGCAACCGTCGCGTCGAGATCCTCCACGTGCGCGGCACGTAGCCCGGAGACCGCCACGATGTTCGCGCTGGTGAAGCGTCTGGTGCAGTTGCTCCCCGGGTTCCTCCTGATCGCGGTGGTGATCTGGGTCGGCGGCCCGTTCGTGGTCATCGGCGACTGGCGTCCGCTCGAGACCGAATCGGCCCGCCTGCTGGCGATCGTCGGCATCGTCGTCTGCTGGCTGGCGTGGGTGCTGGTGGCGCGGTGGCGGGCCCGTCGCGCCAGCAGCGCGATGGCGGCAGCGCTGGTGCAGCAGCCGGCGGCCGCCGAACCGGCGCCCCCGGCCGATGTCGTCAAGCTGCGCGAGAGTTTCGAACAGGCGGCCGACACGCTCAGCAAACGCGGTCGCGGCGCCACGCTGTACGACCTGCCCTGGTACGTGTTCATCGGCGCGCCGGGATCGGGCAAGACGACGGCGCTGCTCAACTCCGGACTGGACTTCTTCCTCGAGCAGGGCGGGGGACAGGCCCGTCTGCGCGGCGTGGGCGGCACCCGCAACTGCGACTGGTGGTTCACCGACGAGGCGGTGTTCCTCGACACCGCCGGTCGATTCACGACGCAGGACTCCGACGCGGCCTCCGACAGCACCGGCTGGAAGGAGTTCCTGGCGCTGCTGACGACGTACCGCAAGCGACGCCCGATCAACGGCGTCATCCTGACCATCAGCGCGAAGGACCTGTTGACGCAGGGCGACGCGGCGCGCGAGCAACAGGTCGAAGCGGCGCGCGTGCGCCTGCGTGAACTCGGGCGCGAGCTGCAGATCCAGCTGCCCGTGTACGTGATGGTGACCATGTGTGATCTGGTCGCCGGGTTCACCGAATACTTCGACGACCTGTCGCAGGCCGGTCGCGCCCAGGTCTGGGGCGTGACCTTTCCGTACGACCTGACGACGAGCGGACAGGCGGCCGGCACCTTCCCGGCCGAATTCGACGGGCTGGTCACGCGCCTGAACGAGCGCGTCGTGTCGCGGCTCGAAGAAGAGACCGACACGCGCCGTCGCATCCGGCTCTTCGCCTTCCCGCAGCAGATGGCGGCGATGCGCGACGGGCTGGCGCAGTTCGTCACCGACGTCTTCACGGGCACGAAGTACGAACAGCAGATCCTGCTGCGAGGCGTGTACTTCACGAGCGGCACCCAGGAGGGCACGCCGATCGATCGCCTGATCGGCGCGGTCGGCCGCGGCTTCCGCATGGCGTCCGACGCGGTCGCGGCGCCGGCCGGGCGCGGCAAGGCGTACTTCGTCGAGACGCTGCTGAAGGACGTGCTGATCGGCGAGTCGGGTCTCGCTGGCGTCAATCGCAGCCTCGAGATGCGCAAGGCCGCCGGGCAGCTGGCCCTGTACGGCGGGCTGGCGCTCGTCGTGTTGCTCGGCGTGATGGTGTTGTCGGTCAGCTATCGCCGCAACGGCACCTACGTGGCCGATGTGCAGCGCGACGTCACACGATTGCAGGCCGTGCCGCCGGCCCGCGCGGCCTCGGCGGTGACGACCCTTCTGCCGCGCCTCGACGCGCTGCGCCGGGTCGTCGACTCGGCCAACCGCTACAACACGACGAGCATTCCGCTGGGGATGCGCTGGGGCTTGTACCAGGGCACCTCGCTCGGGAACGCGGCACGTGATGCCTACCTGCTCGAACTGGACGCTTCGATGCTGCCGTTCCTCGCCGCGCGTCTCCGTCAGCGGGTGATCCAGTACGGCAACGAGCCCGACAAGCTGTACGAGTACCTGAAGGCGTACCTGATGCTGGAGTCGCCCGAGCGGCTGAACAAGCAGCACCTCCTGTTCCTGGCCGGGCTCGAGTGGACGCCGACGGCAGGCGTCAGCGCCGACGCGAGCGCGTCGGTGACGCGCCACGTGCAGGCGCTGATCGATCGCGAGGGGGCACTGCGGCCGGTGGCGATCGACGCGGCGCTCGTGCGTCAGGCGTGCGCGACGATCCGCGAGGCGTCGCTCGGCCGGATCATGTACGGCTGGCTGAAGCAGCAGTACGCGTCGAGTGATGCGCATGCCATCCGCCTGGACGTCGCGGCGGGCTCTGGGCCCGGCGCGTTGATTCGGCGGCGGAGCGGTGTGAGTCTCGCGCAGCCGGTGTCGGGTCTGTACAGCAAGGCGGCGTTCCAGGAGATCACCAGCAAGAGTGGCGACGAACTGGTCGAACAGTTCGCGGCCGACAACTGGGTGTGCCAGCGCAGCGGCGACCTCGGCGATCGTTCGCGCCTGAAGGCCGACCTCACGAACATCTACCAGCAGGACTACGCCGACAACTGGGATGCGGTGCTCGACGACCTCGTCGTGGCGCCCGAGGCATTCGGCACGGTGGCGGCGACGGCCCAGTCGCTGGGTGTCCTGACCGGACCGACGTCGCCGATTCGCAACGTGCTGCGTCTCGTCAACGACAACACGCAGCTGGTCGAGGCCCCGAAGGCGGCCGAGGCCGAGAGTGCGATGACGTCGACCGCCAAGGCCGCGGCCAGCCGGCTCACCGACATGTTCCGGGCCAGGACCGGCGCGGCGCCGCCAGCCGCGACGGCCGGGGCGCTCGTCACCGCGCGCTTCCAGCACATTCATCAGTTGTTCGCCGGCGAGCCCGGGGCGGCGCCGATCGACCAGGTGCTGGCGCGCCTGCGGGACCTCGAACAGCAGTTCCGCGCGCTCGGCCCGGAAGTCGGCCAGCGCCCCCCTGGCGATTTCCTGAAGGACCCGCTGTTCCGGCAGAACCTCGGCGCGCTGCAGCAGTCGGCGGCGACGCTGCCGCCATCGATCAAGAAGTGGATCGACGTCATCGACAGCGGCGCGGGCGGCGCGGTGCGCGCCGGCACG
>DATJTM010000364.1:0-3294 GCA_035503395.1 Luteitalea sp. | reverse complement strand
GACCTTCTTCGAGCAGATCAAGGCGGCGCCCGACGACGAGTCACGGCTCCGGGTGGCAGGCCGCAGCGTACTGGCGCCGATCGAGCGCAACCTCATGCTGCAGGTTGTCGACGGGCAGTGGAAGGATCACCTCTACAGCCTCGATCACCTGAAGGAAGGCATCGGCCTGCGCGGCTACGGCCAGCGCGATCCGCTCGTCGAGTACAAGAAGGAGAGCTACTCCCTCTTCGCCGACATGAAGCGGCGCGTCGACGAGGAGACCGTCCGCTACCTGTGGCGGCTGCGGCCGATGTTCGGCCGGGCCGAACCGCCACCGGAAGACGTGGTCGTGTCTGGCGATGGCCCCGACAGCTCGGCGCCTCCGCCGGCTCCCGCGGCACCGAAGCAGGAGGCGCCGGCGCCGGCCGTACAGCGTCCACCTTCCGCTCCGGGCATCTTCTCGCCGCCGCGCAGGATGCAGGAGAACCGTCCGGCGCCCGGCAGCGGCGGCATCTTCGGCGCGCCCGCCGCAACCGCCACGCCGCCAACGCCGGCCCGCGTCGGCGGCGACGATGCGCAGCGCACCGTGCGCCGCGACCTGCCGAAGGTCGGCCGCAACGACGACTGCCCGTGCGGCAGCGGCAAGAAGTACAAGAAGTGCCACGGGGCGGGCCTGTGACGCGAGCGTTCGCGCGCGTCATCCCCCGCTCGTTCGAGTACCACGAGGCCGACGTCTGTCGGCCTTTCGTGTCTTCACGTGCCTGATCCCATGACCACCACGGACACCCTCGCCACGCTCTCCCCTGCCGAACAAGTCGAACGGGGCCTGCAGACCGCCCTCACGTTCGACGACATCCTGCTCGTGCCGCGCCGATCCGAGCCGCTGCCGAGCCAGGTCGACATCTCGTCGCGGTTCACCCGCAACATCCGGCTGAACGTGCCGCTGGTCAGCGCCGCGATGGACACGGTCACCGAGTCGTCGCTGGCCATTGCCGTCGCCCAGCAGGGCGGCATGGGCATCATTCACAAGAACCTGCCGATCGAGGACCAGGCCAACGAGGTCGACCGGGTCAAGCGATCGGAGAGCGGCATGATCGTCAACCCGATCACGCTCTCTCCCACCCACTCGATTGCCGAGGCGCACCAGTTGATGCGGAAGTACCGCATCTCCGGCGTGCCGATCACCGACGACGGCAGCAAGGAAGGCCGGCTGGTCGGCATCCTCACGAACCGCGACCTGCGCTTCGAGACGCGCCTCGAGCGTCCGATCGCCGAGATCATGACGCGTGAGGATCTGATTACCGTCCCGGTCGGCACGACGCTCGATCAGGCGCAGGACATCCTGCACACGCACAAGGTCGAGAAGCTGCTGGTCGTCGACCACGAGTACCGCCTGAAGGGCCTGATCACCGTCAAGGACATCCAGAAGGCGATCAAGTACCCGATGGCGTGCAAGGACGACCTCGGACGGCTGCGGGTCGGCGCCGCGGTCGGCATCGCCAAGGACACGCTCGAGCGGGCCCAGGCGCTGGTCGCCGCGCACGTCGACGTGCTCGTCATCGACACGGCGCACGGCCATTCGGTCGGCGTGATGGAGATGGTCCGCAAGCTCCGGCACGCATTCCCGAACGTCGATCTCGTCGCGGGCAACGTCGCCACCGGTGCGGCCACCGCCGACCTGATCAAGATCGGCGTCGACGCGGTGAAGGTCGGCATCGGCGCCGGTTCGATCTGCACAACTCGCGTCATCGCCGGCATTGGCGTACCGATGGTCTCGGCGATCGCCGAATGCGCCCGCGCCGCCGCGCCGTACAAGATTCCGGTGATTGCCGACGGTGGGATCCGCTACTCGGGCGACATCACCAAGGCACTCGCGGTGGGTGGCAGCACCTGCATGATCGGCAGCCTGTTCGCCGGTACCGACGAGAGCCCCGGCGAGGTCATCCTCTACCAGGGCCGCTCGTTCAAGGAGTACCGCGGCATGGGCTCGATCGGCGCGATGCGGAAGGGCTCGCGCGACCGCTACTTCCAGGACGAGTTCGAGCTCAACGCGGTGACCGGCGAGGGCACCGACAAGCTCGTACCGGAGGGCATCGAAGGCCGCGTCGCCCACAAGGGCTCGGTGGCGGCGATGGTGCACCAGTTGGTCGGCGGCCTGCGCGCCGGCATGGGCTACTGCGGCTGCGCCACGATCGAGGAACTGCAGCGCGACGCGCAGCTGATTCGCATCACCCCGGCCGGCCAGCGCGAGAGCCACGTCCACGACGTGATCATCACGAAGGAATCGCCCAACTACCGGGTCGAGAGGTAGGGGCGCCTCTTCGAGCCGTCCGTCCCGCGCCTTGGGTCTTGGGCCTTGGGCCTTGGCAACACGAGGGCACGGACGCCTCTCCGAGGCGTCCCTGACCATCGCCGCCGCCGTGGGCCTGAGGCGCCCCACCCTCAGGGCGCGTGACCTTCGACATTCCAGCATTCCCGTATTTCGGAACCCGGTACTCCGTACCCGGCACCCGGACTAGAATGCCGGCCATGTCTCGCCTTCTCCCCTCCCTCTCTGTCTGTCTCCTGGCGCTCGGTGTGGCGGTGTCGGCCACGCAGCCGTCAGCCCCTCGTCAACTGCGCATCATCGCCTTCGGCGCGCATCCCGACGATGCGGAACTGAAGGCCGCGGGAGTCGCCTCGTTATGGGCGGCGGCCGGTCACAAGGTGAAGTTCGTGGCTGCCACCAATGGCGATATCGGGCACTTCAGCCAGGCCGGCGGTCCGCTCGCGCAGCGGCGCTATAAGGAAGTCCAGGAGTGCGCCAGGATCATGGGCATCACGACCGATGTCCTCGACATCCATGATGGCGAGCTGGAGCCGAGCCTCGAGTACCGTCGGCAGTTCGCGCGCAAGATCCGTGACTGGCAGGCCGACATCGTCATGGGCCACCGGCCCTACGACTACCACCCCGATCACCGGTACGTCGGTGTCCTCCTCAACGACACCGCCGTCGTCGTCGGCGCGGCGTTCTTCGTGCCCGACACGCCGCCCACCCAGGGCAACCCGATCTACCTGAATTACTCGGACAACTTCGTCGATCCGAAGCCCTTCGAGCCCAATGTCGTGGTGGACATCGACGCGGTCGCCGAGAAGAAGTGGGGCTGCGTGAGCGCGATGCCGTCGCAGTTTGGTGACGCCGACTCGTGGCAGGGCCGCACCCGTCCCGACGTGCCGAAGGACGACGCGAAGCGGCCGGCGTACCTGCTGGAACTCGCCAAGCAGCGCTCCGCGGCGGTGGCCGACCAGTATCGGGCCCAGCTGGTCGCGCGCTAC
>DATJTM010000363.1:0-2578 GCA_035503395.1 Luteitalea sp. | reverse complement strand
CACGTGTAGTTGGCGATGTCGGGACGCAGGAGCGTCCCGACCACGGCCAGCGTCATCGCGGCGACGCCGGCGAAGACGCCGCTGCGGGCGGTCTTCGGGTCGCTCATCCACTTCAGCGAGAAGATGAAGAGTGCAGCCGAGACCAGGTAGACCAGGTCGATGACTTGCGGGCTCACTTGCCGGGCTCCCGCTTCTTGAACATCTTCAGCATGCGATCGGTGATCAGGAAGCCGCTGATGATGTTGGTGGTCGAGGCGAACACGGCCACCGCGCCGAGCACGGTGCTCATCGTGTCGTGCTGCGGCCCGGCCAGGATGATCGCGCCGACGATCGCGATCGCCGAGATCGCGTTGGTCAGCGACATCAGCGGCGTGTGCAACAGCCGGGACACGCGCCGGATGACGTCCATCCCGATGAACGTCGCCAGCATGAACACGAACAGCGCAGTGATGAAGTCCATGGCTCAGGCCTTGGCGATGGCGTCGCGGAGTTCGGCCAGGGCGCCCGGAATGGCGTCGTACGGATCGGCCTTCGACTCGTACTCGAGCACGACGTACCCGCGATAGCCGGCGTCCTTGAGCATCTTCACGAAGCGCGGCACGTCGGTCTTCACCTTCTGCTTGACCGGCCCGGTCTCGAGCTTCAGCTGGACGTTGACGGCGTACGGCATCAGCTTGGCGAGCTGCGGGTACGGGTCAGTGTCGTCGACGTTGCCCGAGTCGACGTTGACGCCGAACCAGGGCGAGTCGATCTCCTTGAGCGCCGGCAGCATGCGGTCGATCTTGGTGAGGTAGTCGTGGTTCTCGAGCCCGAGGATCACGCCGTGCTTCTCACCGAAGGCCAGGGCCTTCTTCAGGTTCTTGATGCCGTTGGCGATCCCCTGTTCCTCGGTCATCCCCTTGGGCGGCACGCCGCTGAACACGCGCACGACCGGCGCGCCGAGCACCGCGTAGTGCCCGAGCCACGTGTCGGTGTGGGTCAGCCACTTGTCGAGCTCGGGGTCACCGTCGGGCAGCGTGAAGTTGTTGCGGATGGCGCCGCCGGAGATGTCCAGCCCGTTGACGTGACAGCGGCGCTTGACCTCGTTGAGGTAGGCGCGGTCGAACGTCGGCGGGAAGAAATAGGACGTCAGCTCGACGGCATCGACGCCGAGGCCGGCCGCGTAGTCGATGAACCCGAGGAGATCGATCGCCTTTGGCGTCCCGGGCTTGGCCTGCAGGTACTTGCGCATCGAGTACGCCGCCAGCCCGACCCTCAGCTGGGGCTTGCCGACCCGCTTGACCGGACCCGCGAGGGAGGAAGAAGCAGGCAGCGCCGAGGCGACGGCGGTCAGCGCCGTTGCCGTGAGGAACGATCGTCGGGAGGCAGTCATGGGAGTGGGCAGAGTGTAAACAAGAAACACGGCCTTCGGCATTCGGCCGTCGGCCGTCGGAACGGCGGTCGGCGGTCGGCAGTCGGCCAGTCGGCAGTCCACTTGGTAGGGACGGCTCGCCGAGCCGTCCGTCTGGGCTTTGGGCCTTCGTCCGTCGGCAGTAGGCAGTAGGCAGTAGGCACTCAGCACTCGTGAGGTAGGGACGGCACTGCCGCCTCCGCCACAGGCTTCGGCGCCCGAGCCCGAGCCGTCCGTCCACCGGGCCCTCAGGCCTCGGCAGGCGCGCCGGGACCCGGAATCTTAGCGCCCGAGCCGCGATTGCACCACATGGCGGCATGGCATAGGCTGGACAGGTTCCGGAGCGAAGTCCGACCGATGGTCCCTGAGCAATCCCCCACGGCCGCGGGCCGGCGGTTCGTCGCAAGACGCACGCTGGTCGGCCTGGCCATCGCCGCCACCCTGACCGGTCTCACCGGGTGCCAGTCGAAGGTCGCCGACATGGCGGGGCTGCCAGCCCAGGTCGACTTCAACTTCCACGTCCGGCCCATCCTGTCCGACAAGTGCTTCGCCTGCCACGGCCCCGACGACCGGGCCCGCAAGGGCGGGCTCTCCTTGCACGTGAAGGAGGGGGCGTTCGCCGAACTCGCGACGGGGCACCGCGCGGTTGTCGCCGGGCGGCCGGGCAGCAGCGAGCTGGTCCGGCGCATCACGAGCACCGATCCGGCCGTGCTGATGCCGACGCCCGATTCGCACCTGTCGCTGACCGACGTCGAGAAGGCGACGTTGATCCGCTGGATCGAGCAGGGCGCCGAGTGGAAGCCGCACTGGGCCTTCACGGCGCCGACGAAGCCGGCCCTGCCCACCGGCGCCGACGTCGACGGGCTCGCCAATCCGATCGATCGATTCGTCACCGCCCGCCTGCGCGGCAGCGGTCTGACCCCGTCGGCCGAAGCGTCGCGCGAAACGCTGATTCGCCGCGTGTCGATCGACCTGACGGGCCTGCCGCCGTCCATCGCCGACCTCGACGCCTTCCTGAAAGACCGGTCACCGAACGCCTACGAGAAGGTCGTCGACCGGCTGCTCGCCTCGCCGGGCTTCGGCGAGCGCATGGCGGCCGACTGGCTCGACGTCGCCCGCTACGCCGACTCGCATGGGTACCAGGACGATGGGATGCGGCCGATGTCGCCGTGGCGCGACTGGGTGATT
>DATJTM010000362.1:0-7437 GCA_035503395.1 Luteitalea sp. | reverse complement strand
TTGGCGTTGCGGGCCAGGTTGCCGACCCGCCCCGTGAAGGCCGAGAAGTAGGTGGCCTTGTCGGTCGGATCGCCGCCGGCGATCGCCAGGTCCGGTCGATCGTTGACGCTCTGGTCGCCGTTGTTGTCCGAACCGGTCGTGACGTTCCACGGCAGGCCGCTGCGGGCCTGCAGCAGACCAGAGGCCTGGAAGCCGAACGGCAACGCCCACACCGCCGATGCCACGAGCTGATGCCGACGATCGTTGCTGGCTGCCGCTTTCTCCGCGGCCGGGTCGTAGGCGTTCTGCGCCACGAAGCCGAAGTCCTCGACGTCGCGCTCCGCCTTCGACAGCGTGTAGGCGACGTTGAAGCTCGGTCCACGGCCGACGGCACGACGCTCGAGCGACACCAGCAACGAATCGTTCCAGCTGCGGCCTGTCGTCTGGTACTGCACGACGCGCAGGTAGTTGCTGTCGGCACGTACCGTGGCGCCGGGCAGCGGCGCGTTGATGTCGACCGCGTTGAACAGGTCGTACCCGAGCGTGCGTACCGCGTCGACACTGACCGCAAGGCCGCGCACCAGCTCGCGCCGCACGCCGAGGCTCGTCGTCCGCGTCGAGGGCGTGGTGAAGACCGGGGCGGCGACCGTGATGCTCGGCTTGGTGGCTGCGATCGTGCCGCCGGCATACGGATCCGGGTAGCCGGGGTTGAGCACGGTCACGAGATTGGAGCGGGCCGAGTTGCTGATGTTGCCCGAGATGTTGTTGAAGCCCTGGTCGAAGTAGAGCCCGAAGCCGCCCCGCACGATGGTGCGGCCGTCTTCGGTCGCCGTCCACGTCGCGCCGACGCGCGGCGAGAAGTTGTTCAGGTCCTGGTCGACCTCGACGGCGCGCGCCTTGGCAAAGATCGTTTCCGTGTCGTAGCGGAGACCCGCGTTGACGGTCAGTCGGTTGCTGGCGCGCCAGGTGTCCTGCACGAACGCCGAGTAGATCTCGTTCTTCCGATGGTCGTACCAGTCACCGATCGTCTGCGTGTACTGGAACGGGTAGGTGGCGCGGTCGTTGGCATCGAACGGGGCGTCCGTGCGAAACGTGAAGGTGCCGTCCTTGTTGCCGAGGAAGTAGGTGTTCTGATCGTCGAACTGGAGATCGACGCCGGCCTTGAATTCATGCCGCCCGATCGTGTGGGCCAGCGTGTCGATGATCTGATAGCGCTTCGAGTCCCAGCCCTGCGGCATGTTGTTCGCCTTGCCGAGGTTGATCGACGGCCGGCTGATGCTGACGCCGAACGGGTCGGCATACCCATCCACCGTCCACTGCATGTCGAGCGTGCCGGCCAGCACGCGCACTTCGTTGACGGTGCGCGATGACAGGATCGAGGTCAGCGTCGCGACCCCGTCCTGGTAGGTCTGCGCCTGGTCGTAGCCGCGCTCGCGCGGATTGAGGCCGCCGATGCCGGATCCCGTGATGCGCGTGTCGTCGTAGCGGTAGCGCCCGCCGAGTCGATGCTCGCGCGGCAGCTGGATCTCGCTCTTGAAGAAGATCTGATCGCGCCCTGTGTTCTCGGGCTGCTCGCGTTCGCCGACCGGCACCAGCGGCGAGGTGATGACGTTGGTGGTCTCGTTGCGCTGGAACTCGTACGAGCCGAAGTAGTGCCAGGCGTTCTTCACGAACGGGCCACCCAGGAAGCCGCCGCCACGCTGCTCGCTGAACGGCGCCGCGCCCGACCCCTGCGCTTTCGCGAACGGATTGCGTGCGTCGAAGCTGTCGTCGCGGTGGAACGCGAACACGCGCCCCTCGACCTTGTTGGTGCCCGAGCGCGTGACGACGTTCACGAGTGCGCCGGACGCGAGACCATGTTCGGCCGAGAACTGGTTCGTGTACACGACGTACTCGCGCACCGACTCGAGCGAGAAGCTGCCGCGTGTGCCGGCAATGCCCTGCTCATCGTTGCTGGTGCCATCGACCACGACGCTGTTGTTGCGTGTGAGCTGGCCGCCGGCGCTGATCCCGCCGCTGCCGACGCCGGTGACGCCGGGGGCCAGGCGCGCCAGCGATGCGAAGTCGCGGCCCGCCAGAGGCAGGTCGTCCAGCTGCGCCTTGGTCACCGTGGTGCCGAGGGCATTCGACGATCGATCGACCAGCGGTGCCTCGGCGGCGACGGTGACGGCTTCACTGAGACCCGCGAGGCCGAGCGTGACGTCGACGGTGGCCGTCTGCCCCACCGTCAGCACGATCCCCTGTCGCGTGAACGGCGCGAAGCCGTCGAGCGTCGCCGTGACATCGTAGGCCCCCGGCGGTAGTGCGGTGAGCCGATACAGGCCCGCGTCGTCGGACGGCACCTCACGCGAGAGGCCGGTGTCCGTGTTCGTGGCCGTGACCACGACGCCCGGCACGATGCCACCCTGGTTGTCGCGCACGACCCCTTGCAGGACCGCGCTCGTGACCTGGGCACCGGCCACGGCGGCCCACGTGATGGCCAACAGCGCCAGCGCCGTCACCCGTACTGCAGTCTTCATCGTCGTCCTTTCACGTCGGACAGGCCACGCTGTGCGACGCATCGCTTCCTGGCTGAATCGTCTGGTCCACCCGCCGCGAGACGGCAGACGACGCGCGCGACGCGCGCCGGCACGGCGTCGGAGACGGCCGGATCGGCAGCGCGACACGGGCACGCGACTGCGAGCCTCGGTGGCGGTTCTCTGAGTGAGTGGGGGCGCGCGGCCGTCAGGCCACGCGGGCGACGCTGCTAGCTACAACAGCAGCGGCAACACGGCAGGGTGCGACAGGAAGTCGCCGATGTCGCTGCCGAGCGGTACATGCATCGAACGATACACGAGACGACGCGCACCGGTTCCGGCGCGTGCGTCATAGCGACAGTGTCGCTCCTGTTGTTTTGCAAAAGGAATCGTGGCACGATCCTGTTGGAAAGCAACAGGAGTAGCTGCAACATGGCGAAACGTGATGTCCAGCAGGGCACGCTCGCGTTGATGGTGCTCAAGACGCTGGAGATGCTCGGGCCTCTGCATGGCTATGGCATCGCCCGTCGCATCGAGCAGATCAGCGGCGATCTGCTGGCCGTCAACCAGGGCACGCTCTATCCGGTTCTCCTGAAGCTCGAACAGGAAGGCGTCATCGACTCCGAATGGGGGACGTCGGAGAACAACCGGCGGGCGCGCTTCTACCAGCTGACCACGGCGGGGCGCCGTCGACTCCGGCTCGAGACCCGGGAATGGGCCGTCACGGCCGGACTGATGGATCGGTTCCTCAGCGCAAAGGCGGAGGACCTCCCATGACCGCACTGACGCAAGTCGTCCGTCGGCTGGCGGCGTCGATGCGGCGGACCCGCCCCGTCGATCGGCTGGAGGAGGAACTCGCGCTGCATCTCGAGGAGCAGATCGCCGACAACCTGCGAGCCGGGCTGCCGCCGGCCGAGGCACGACGCCAGGCCCGGCTCAAGATCGGCAGCCTCGACGCCACGAGGGAGCACTATCGCGACACGCAGGGCCTGCCCATCGTCGATCGCCTCATCGCCGATCTCGGCTACGCGGCCCGCGGCACGGTGCGGTCCCCGGCCTTCACGCTGGCCGTCGTCGCCATGCTCGCCATCGGCATCGGTGCCAGCACCGCCACGTTCAGCGTCGTCAACACCGTTCTGCTGCGGCCTCTGCCCTTCGACGAGCCCGACCGTCTCGTGCGTCTCTTCACCGTCCTGCCGAGTGGCCGCCTCTTCGACGCGTCGCCCGGCAAGTTCTACGACTGGCAGCGTCACGCGCAGTCCTTCGAACGCATGGCGCCCTACCCGTGCTGCGGCGTGCGACACCTCGCGCTGGGTGGCACCGGTACGGCGCGGTCGGTGGCCACGACTTCGGTTGGCGCCGACTTCTTCGACGTGGTCAGGACCAGGCCGGCCCTCGGACGAACGTTCCGACCGGACGACGACACGCCCGACGGCAAGCGCGTCGCGGTGATCAGCCACCGGCTCTGGCAGACCGAGTTCGCGGGCGACGAGAACGTTCTGGGCCGCGCGCTGCGTCTCGACGACGAACCGTACGTCGTCATCGGCGTGCTGGGCAGCGACGCGGAACTGGCGTCATGGAGTCCGATGGCCAGCGACGCCTGGATTCCGCTGGGGCTCGGCGGCGAGGCGCGCACGTCACGCGGGAACCACTACCTCGATGCGGTGGCCAGGCTGCGGCCCGGCATCGACGTGGCACAGGCGCAGCGCGAGATGACGGCGATTGCGGCGCAGCTGGGACGAGACCATCAGCGCACCGACCTCGGCTGGGGCGTGCGGGTGGTCGGCCTGCGTGAGCAGATTGGCGGCGCGAGCCGCACCACGTTGCTGCTCCTGCTCGGCGCCGTCACGCTCCTGCAACTGATCGCCTGCGCCAACGTTGCCAACCTGCTGTTCACGCGTGCGGTCGCGCGTCGCAAGGAACTCGCGCTGAGAGCGGCCCTGGGGGCAGGACGGAGACGCATCTTCCAGCAGCTGCTCACGGAAGCGGTCCTGCTGGCCACCGCCGGCGGTCTTGCGGGTGTCGGCGTCGCCGTCGCGGCACTGAGGCTGTCGTCAACGCTCCTGGCGACGCATGTGCCGCGGGCGAGCGAGATCGCGATCGACGCGCGCGTGTTGCTCTTCGCGGTGGCGCTGTCCATGGCCTCGGGAATACTGTCGGGCACGCTGCCGGCGTGGCGGGCCGGTCGTACCGACCTCAACGACGCGCTCAAGCAGGGGGGCCGCGGTGACAGCGCGGTAGGCATCCGGACGCGCCGGGGCCTCGTTGCCTGCGAGGTCGGGCTGTCGCTGATCCTTCTGATGGGCGCCAGCGTCCTGCTGCAGAGCCTGCTCAGGCTGCGCGATGTGGACGCCGGCTTCAATCCAGACAACGTGATTACGATGCGCGTCGGGCTGGTACCCGCGCGATATCCCACACCCGAGCGACGCGCAGCCTTCTTCGACGAGGCTCTGTGCCGGCTGCGTACCCTTCCGGGTGTGGAGTCGGCGGGCACCATCAACAACCTGCCGTTCACGAGCGGTGACGCGCAGACGTTGACGCTCGAAGGCTATGCGGCGAAGCCGCAACCGAACGCCGTCCAGGTGCGGCAGATCTCGGACCAGTACCTGGCGACGATGCAGATTCCGGTGCTCCGGGGTCGCGAGGCCCGCAGCGGCGACGAGGACGTACTGATCGTGAGCCGGCGGGCCGCGGCGATCTACTGGGGCACCGATGATCCGATCGGCCGTCGCGCCAGCCTGAACGGCATCTCGCCGGAGTTGCGGACGGTCGTGGGCCTCGTCGGCGACGTGAAGCAGCGTTCGCTCACCGAGGAGACGATCCCGACGGTCTACTGGTACTCGCGTGCGCCATACGCGCGGACGACCGTCGCGGTGCGCACGTCGGTGCCGCCCACGTCGATCGTCCCGGCCGTCCTCTCGGTGATCCGCGATCTCGATCCGGAACAGCCGGTGCAGGACATCCGCACGATGCTGGACGTGCGCGACGAGCAGTTGGCGCCGCAGCGGCTCAGCGCTACGCTGCTCGGCGTCTTCGCCGTGGTCGCGTTGCTGCTGGCGGGAATCGGGATCTACGGCGTGCTCGCCTACATCGTGCGCGGACGCGATCACGAGATTGCCGTGCGCACGGCGCTCGGCGCGCAATCGTCCGACGTGCTTCGCCTCGTCCTGCTGGAGGGTCTGCCGGCCGTGGCGGCGGGCATCGCCGGCGGCATCGTCGGCACGCTGGCCTCGGCGCGTGTGCTCGGCTCGCTGCTGTTCGAGGCGAGCCCGTCGGACCCGTGGTTGCTCGTCGCAGCCGCCGCGACGTTGCTCGTCGTCTCGATGCTGGCCGCAGCGGTCCCCGCCTACCGCGCGCTGCGTCTCGACCCGGCCGCCGTCCTGCACTGACGGTGACGCCGCTACCGCATCACGTCATATCGCGCGCCGACTGGTGCCAACCGCGGCGACCCGCTGCCACGATGGGCGTGAGAGGCCGGTGGAGGGAGCTGGGCTCCCCGCGGACTGCAAACCCGTCGGGCGCGCCGCCATGCGGCCGCTGCTGCGTTCGATTCGCAGGCCGGTCTTGCCTCGAGCGCGCGTGCCCGTCGGCAGGAACCGTCCTCAGCGCCGGCTGACGCGGGCGCTGTCGAAGTAACGGTAGTCGCGCCCGTGGCTCGATACCGTCGATACCGAGGCTGTCACTGAGTACCGTCCGTCGGTAGCCTTCGCGGTGTGCTCGGAGGTCCTCACGGTCGGCGGCTGTGCCGTCATTCGTCCGGCGCGTGCCTCGTCGAGCACCCGTCCCTGTACGGTCGACGGCAGTTCGAGTCCGAGCAACCCGAGGAACGTCGGCATCAGGTCGACGTTGGCGCTCGGCACGTCGATGGTGACCCCGCGCGCGATGTCGGGCCCTGCCGCGATCAAGGTGTTGTGGACGTCCCACGGGCTCGCGCTACCGTGTCCAGCCACGCCGTTCGACGAGACCGTGCCTCGAATCGCCTGCGCGTTCGCCGCGTCGGTCCAGTCCGGCGAATAGAGGATCTGCGCGGACCGCGCGTGGCGCCAGCGGATCAGGTCGAACGACAACGTGCCGGCGACCACGCCGTCGGGCCCACCTGCCGTCGCCGGCCGCGTGAAGATCGCGCCGATTCCCGGTGTCTGCTGCAGCGCACGCACGATTGCCGGCACCGCCGCGTCATCGCCCTCGCACACGTAGATGGCGCCACCGCTTGCGATGGGACAGGTCGTGCCGTCGGCCTTCGTGCGGCGATGTGGCGCAAGCGCGGCTGTCACGTCCGGCGCGCCGGTGTGGGTCGAGAAGCCATGATCCGACGTGACCCAGATGTCGACTCCGCCGAGTTCGCCTGCCGCCGCCAGTCCGTCCTCGACACGCCCGATCTGCTCGTCGATGTGCCGCAGGACGGCGACCGCCGCCGGATCACCGAGACCACGCGCATGCGTCGTCGAGTCGAGCGCCCCGAGCCACAGCACCGTGACCGCCGGATCGATGCGCGGCAGCCCGACCTTCAGGAACGCATCGACGGCGTACCGATCGCGGGCGGTGGCCCGGCCCTCGCCGCGCGGCGCCGGGCCGAGCGCCGACATCTCCGACGCGAGCGTCTCCGGCACCACGAAGTCCGGGTGCAAGATCGCGCCACCTGCCATCGTCGGATGGTTGAGGACGGCCGAACCGCTCGAGCCCGCGCTCACGACGAGCATCTGCCGTCCGGCGGCGCGCAGTCGATCGCCGATCGTCGGCGCGGTCACCAGCGGTTCGCTGGCGGCGATGCGCGCGAGCGCCTCGCGGTCGGCCGTGTCGAGGAACCGCTGCGCGTCGATCTTCGGGAAGTAGACGCTGTTACCGAGCAACCCGTGCGTCTCGGGGTACGCGCCCGTTGCGAACGATGCGGCGTTGACGCGCGTGACGGTCGGATACACCGCATGGTGACGGGTGAAGACCG
>DATJTM010000361.1:0-2430 GCA_035503395.1 Luteitalea sp. | reverse complement strand
CCGTTGTCCCAACGCGGCCCGCCCGACGCGGTCAGCCCACAGCAGCGCTACCATCAACCCGGATGGGCATCGACGCGCGCCGGACGGCTGTCGCCATCGCCGGCGGGCTCGTCGCCCTCACGGCGCTCACCGCCCTGTACGTCAGGATCCTCGCGGTCGGCAACGCCGTCGTAGTGTCGACGACGTTCCTGCTCGTCGTGCTGCTGGTCGCGGCGTCGTCCACGCTGACGGCGGCGGTGGCCACCTCCCTGGCGGCCACGCTGTGCTTCAACTTCTTCTTCCTGCCGCCGGTGCGCACCTTCACCATCGCGGAGCCGCAGAACTGGGTCGCGCTCGGCGCCTTCCTCGTCGTCAGCGTCGTCGGCAGCAACCTGTCGGCGCGGGTGCGGGCCCAGGCCAGGGAGGCGTCGGCGCGGCGCGAAGAACTGGCGCGGCTGTACGACCTCAGTCGCGACGTGCTGCTGGCCGGCGACACGCGCGAGGGCCGGCTCGCGATCGTGCACGCCATTGCCCGACGATTCGATCTGCCGTTCGCGTCGATTGCGCTGCCGATTTCGGAGTCCGCCTGGGACATCGTCTCGGCCGGCCCTCGCGTCGTCGACGTGCCGGGCGCCACGCTGACCGAGGTGCTGGCCGAGGCGCGACGCCGGGTCGAGTTCGACGCTGAAGCACGCACCTATGCGGGCCACAGAACGATGGACGTGCAGGACACGCCGGTCGCGCTGGTGCCGCTGCGCGTGGGGACCCGTCCGATCGGGCTGCTCGCCGCCAGCGCCGGTGTCGTCGATGCCGGCACGCTGGACGCGATTGGTGGGCTCGCGGCCATGGCCATCGAGCGATTGCAGATGCTCGACGAGCGGCGGGACGCCGCACTCCTCAAGCAGAGCGAGGCGTTGAAATCGACGCTGCTGGCGTCGCTGGGACACGATCTGCGTACGCCGTTGACGACCATCCGGATCGGTGCGGAGAACCTGCGGTCGGGTGGACTGCCAGACGACGAACGCGAGGAGCAGGCAGGACTCGTCCTCGCCGAAGCCGGACGGCTCGAGCGCCTGTTCGCCAACGTGCTCGACATGGCGCGACTCGAAGCTGGCGCCGTCACTGCCGACTTGCAGCGCACGCATCCCGACGAGGTCGTCGAGGCCGCACGCAGCCAGGTCGCCAACGTCCTCGATGGACATCGTGTCACACAGGACTTACAGGTATACGGCCCGGTGCTGCTCGATCCGCGACTGACGGCCACGGCGCTGGCGCGATTGCTCGAAAACGCCGCACAGTACGCGCCACCAGACTCGACGATCGGGATCGCGACGCGTCGCGATCAGCGTGGCGTACGGTTCGAGGTGCGCGATCACGGTCCGGGAATTCCGCCGGGGGACCTCGCCCACGTCTTCGAACGCTTCTATCGGGGGGCCGGATCATCGGGTCGTCCCACGGGCACGGGGATGGGCCTCTGGATCGCGCGCGGGCTGCTGTCCGCGCAGGGCGCCCAGGTGTGGGTGGACCAGCCGGCCGACGGCGGCTCGTTGTTCACCATCCTCGTCCCGCCGCACGCCGACGACGCCCACCCGACGACGGAGCCGATGGCATGACCGACCGCGCACGCATCCTGCTGGTCGACGATGAAGTCGCGCTGCAGCGGACGGTGTCGACGTTGCTGCGTTCGCGCGGCTACGACGTCATTGTGTCGTCGGGCGGGCACGACGCGCTGATCCAGGCCGAACGTGATGCACCCGATCTCGTCGTGCTCGATCTCGGCTTGCCCGACCTCGACGGCCTCGAAGTGTGCCGGCGGCTCCGCGCGATGACGCAGGCTCCGATCATCGTGTTGTCGGCACGCACCGGCGAACCCGACAAGGTCACGGCGCTCGACCTCGGTGCCGACGACTACGTCACCAAGCCCTTCGGGCCCGAAGAACTGCTCGCCCGCATCCGCGTCGCCCTGCGTCGTCGCACCGACGATGGCGCGACCTCGACGAGCGGCACGCTGCGCGCCGGCGCCCTGATGATCGACTTCGACCGGAATCGCGTCGTTCGCGACGGTCAGGAGATCCGCCTGACGCCGAAGGAAATGGAGTTGCTGACACTGCTGGCGCGCAACCACGATCGAGTGCTGACCAACCGCGCCATCCTGCGCGCGATCTGGGGCGGCAATGCGGTCGAGCAGCCCGAGCATCTGTGGACGCTGATGTCGCAGCTCCGCAAGAAGATCGAGCCAGACCCGACGCAGCCGCGATTCCTGCGCAGCGAGCCCTGGGTCGGCTACCGCTTCGCGACGACCGAACCGTCCTGAGGGTTTCCTGAGGAACCTTTTGGCCCGGTCTCAGCCGGCGCTCCCTACCGTAGCGGTATGGGAGTTCGGACATGACATCGGGCGTCGTCATCCTTACCGCAGTCGTCGCCCTGACACTGCTCTGGGGCGCGCGCCAG